>JAJYZL010000031.1 GCA_021799965.1 bacterium
GGCAACAACCTGAGAAGCTCCAGTGCCGGTACCACCGCCAAGACCTGCCGTGATAAAAACGAGATCGGCTCCCTTAATCGCTTCTATAATTTCAGCCTTAGTTTCTTCTGCGGCTTGTCTTCCAAGTTCCGGATTCATTCCCGCCCCAAGACCGCGCGTTAAATTTTTGCCTATATGTATCTTATTTTTAACATCACAGTAATCCAAATCTTGTGCATCTGTATTTATGGCTATAAACTCAACGCCTCTTTCAAAATATTTGCTCATTCTATGCACTGCATTTCCGCCTCCACCGCCCACTCCAATAACTTTAATACTGGCCTGTCCATGGGCAATCGGTCTGTCATCGCCTATTTTCTTTTTATTGTCGTTGGTCATGAATTATGGTTTTAAGGCGTTTATTATTTTACCAAACCAACCCTTCAAACTATCACCTCTTACAGACATTTTTTCACTACCCCAAAGCATAAGACCCATTGCACAAGACAGCTCTGGATCCTCTACCTGTAAATTTATTTCACCATTTGCTATATCCAATGAAGTTGTTTCCGAAATTCCGATCTGAGCCGGAAGTTTAAGCTCTTGCTTCGCCAGATCAACTATATTGACCATCTTTGATCCGCCGCCAACTATCACCACGCCTGCAGGTAATTGTCCGGATTTACCTATACTTTTAAGTTCGTTATTGATAAATTCAAATATTTCAGCCAATCTTGTTTCAATAATTTCAGCGACTTTCTTTTTTGTGGTTGTATTCTTTGCGTTCGGATCTATTTTTCTCAAATCTATAACCTCTCTTCCGGAAACTTCTTTAGCCAAAGCCGTACCGAAGGAAAGCTTTATGGCCTCAGCCGCAGTTACGGAAGTCTTTAACACAATTGCCAAGTCGTTAGTAATATTTCCCGAACCGATGGGCAAAACAGCCGCGTGAAGAAGTTTATTTTCCTCATAAACACATATGCCGGTCGTGCTAAAACCTATATCCACTAAAGCAACCCCTAAATCTTTCTGGTTTTTTGAAAGAACCGAACGGCCGCTGGCCAAAGGGCTGAAGATTAAACCGCTCACGATTCCACCGGCCATCTCAACGCATTTTGTAATATTTTTGACGGCCGGATCAAATGCGTCAATGATAAGACTGTTCACCTCCAGCCTATTACCCGTCATTCCCATAGGATCCCTTATATCACCGATACCATCTACGACAAACTCTTTGGTAATAGCATGGAGAACGGTTCTATTGGCCGCTAATTTTACCGACTGCGAAGCCTGCAGGGCTCTATCAATATCATCCTTATGAATTTCCTGATCGGCGCGAGAAACCGCAACTATACCACGAGAAAATTGAGTATGAATATCGGGACTTTCTATATTTACATAAATATTTTTTAAAGCATTTCTGGAAAAATTTTTTATTTCTCCAAAAACCTGAGATAGGCTTTTTGTGAGCTCCGAAAAATCATCAATTGTACCTTTTCGGATTCCGACCGAAGGCGCCTTAAACACCCTTAAAACAGAAATTCGGCCGTCTTCATTTACTTGGCCGACTATCACTTTTATATTGCTAGCTCCGATATCTAAACCGGTAATAAAGTTATCAGACATAAAAAAATAAAAAACTTAACCGCCTATACGCAATTACTTATCCGCTGATTTTTATAAACGCTCAATAAATTGTGAACGAGAAGTTCCGCCGAATTTCAAAAAAATCTTTTTCTCCAACTTCTCCATCTTTATTCTATCATTTTTCTTCTTATGATCATAGCCCGAAATGTGCAAAAGTCCGTGAAAAAGCATAAACAAAATATCTTCATTGTTCTTATTGATATAAAATGGGTTCAGGTAAATTTCGCCGAGATATTTCTCTCTTAGATCTGGATATATGAATCCTCCCCTAGTTTCCTTGGCAACAAAAGAAAGGACATTTTTCTTCATCTGCCGGCTGCCCACCAAAAACACCTCAATGGTTCCATTCAAATGTAAAAAACTCGCCACTAAGCGAGCTTTTTTTAAAATAACATTTTTATATTTTTCGGCCTTCTTATCTATAACCCAAACTTTAATCGCCATAAATTATACTCTATCCAAGTTTTTCCTTGATTATCTCGCTTACCAGCTTAGCATCAGCCTTTCCATTAAGCTCTTTCATAACATCCTTCATTACCAGACCAAATTTACTTTTGTCTGATATGGTGGCCAAAATTCGCACAACTTCCTTTTCCGTGTCTTCCTTGCTCATTTGTTTTGGCAAATATTCCTCAATAATCACCAACTCTTTCTTTTCCCCATCAGCTAATTCCGGGCGTCCGCCATTCTCGAAAGCTACAATTGATTCTTTTCTTTTTTTGGCTTCTTTGGTAAAAATTTGCAAAATTTCCTCATCTGTTAATTTGGCATCTTTTCCCTTTTCTATTGCTTTATTTTTTAACGCAGAATTAACCATTCTTAAAACGCCCAAACGAAAATGATCGCCCGATTTTAAAGCTGACTTAAGATCGTCGTTTATTTTTTGGAGCAAATCCATATAAAAATTAAAATTTTATCTATTACTAACAGAGTTAGACCATACCCATCTTCTTCATCCTTTCCCTTTCTTGCTTTTTAGTCTCTCTGTGAATAGCCGAAAGTTTTCGTTTAATACGAGAAACCGGCCTGCTGTGATGCTTCCTTTTTTTTGCTTCGCGCAAAACTCCGCTTCTTTGAACGCCTTTTGTGAAGCGATATAAAAGCGAACCTATTGATTCCCCGTCTTTTCTTTTTATTAACATAGTTTATAGATTATTACAGATTTTTTATTATTTGTCGAGAGCTTAAAATTGATTCTTATTTAATTTTTCGTGAATTTTTTCCAATTCACCCTGACCATCCCACCCGCCCAGTAAATGAAGGTGCAGGTGGTCTATTACCTGCCCACCTTCTTTTCCGACATTAAAAATAAGTTTGTAGCCCTTTAATTTATTTTTTTGAGCCGCACTCTTAGCAGCATAAATAAGTCTAGCCAAAATGTCGGTGTGATTGCTCTTTAAATGCGCAATAGACTGAATGTGTTCTTTAGGTATGACCAAATAATGTACTGGCGCCGACGGTTTAATATCCTTAATGATCATTAAATCACTATCTTCAAAGAAAATATCGGCCGCGATTTCTTTATTGGCTATTTTGCAAAAGATGCAATCATTCATATTCGCTTAAATTCTCTTTTTAATTTCGGCCACAACTTTTTTTAGAAGAACCGTTTCCTGCACCCCGGTCTTCATATCCCTGATAATAATAGATTCTTTAAAAACTTCTTTCTGACCCAATATCAAGGCTAGCGAAGCGCCCGCTTTATCGGCGGATCCAAGTTGAGCGCCCAGAGAATTTTTGCCCATTGATTCGGAAATATTTATTCCCGCTTCAATGAATTCTTCCATAAGCTCCAGTCCTTTTTTCTTGGCCTCTATTCCTATAACTATTAAAAAGACTTTATTTTTTTGTTTAACCGGAATATTTATCTTGTTGCTTTTAATAACATCAACGATCCTATCCATACCAAGACCGGCGCCGACAGCCGACGTGCTTTTTAGTCCCAATGATTCAAAAAGAAAATCATAACGCCCCCCACCACCCAAGGCCGGACCGGTAATTTTCTCTCCAGACTGAGAAGTCTCTTCCATAAATATTTCAAAAACAGTACGGCTATAATAATCCAAACCGCGCACAATAAATGGATCAACCTGATAAGGCAGCTTAAGCTCTTCGGCATATTCCAAAACCCCCTTAAAATGTTTGCGGCAAACGGAGCAAAGATCGTCTATGATATTCGGTGCACCCTTCTTGGCTTGCTCGCATTTGTCTTCTTTGCAATCCAAAAGCCTCAAAGGATTTTGGGTCATTCTTCTATTGCAATCCTTGCAAATATCCTTCTTCTTATTTTTGTAATAGCTTAAAAGATGTTTTTTATAGATTGGTCGACAAACCTTGCAGCCAATGCTGTTAATATGAATTGTCAGATTTTTTAATTTAACGCTTTCCAGCAGTCGCAAAGCAGCCAACATTACTTGAACGTCATAAATCGGATCATTTTCTCCGCCGATAACTTCAAAACCAACTTGATGAAATTGTCTATACCTGCCGGCCTGAGGATTCTCGTATCTAAAGAAGGGGCCTTCGTAATAAACTTTTAATGGCTGGCTCAAATGTGACAGACCATGCTGCGCGTAAGCTCTGGCTACGGCAGAAGTGCCCTCCGGCCTCAAAACCAACTTATCGCCGCCCTTTGTGGTTAAAACAAACATCTGCTTCTCAACTATATCTGTTGCCTCTCCTACGCCTCTTTTAAAAAGATCCAAGTTCTCCAAAATGGGCGTGTCTATTCTAGAAAAAGAATAAATTTCGGCTACTTCCCGTATTTCTTTCCTAATTTTTTCCCAAATAAATTGATCTTGCGGAAGAATATCGTGCGTACCCTTTACAGCCTGGAGATCAAAATTTTTCTTTGGCATAATTTTTAATTATTATTTTTAATTTTAATTACTCGGCGCATAATTATATGCTTTTATAGATCCCAATGGAAAAAGACGCAGCCTGACTATGCCCACTATATTAGCTTTAGGAAGCGGCCCCCAGCTTCTAGAATCGTAACTAAAACTGCGGTTATCGCCCATAACAAAATAATCATTTTTGTCTAAAGTTACATCCATATTACCCATCGTTTTAAGATTTTTATCCAAATAAGATTCGTCCGGAACAAAGCCGGTAGGGTGTTCGGCATTGTAAATTTTAATATCTCCGTTATTAATAACGATGCGCTCACCAGGCAAGGCAATAATTCTCTTTATATAAAAAATGGAAGGGTCGTTTGGATATTTAAAAACAATAACTTCATCACGTTCTGGGGCGCGAAGATGATAAGTAAGCTCATCAATGAGCAGATAGTTTCCGGTCTCAAAATTAGGCTCCATGCTTGCGCCGCTCACTAAAAACGGCTGCATTAAAAAGGTCCTTATAGCAAAAACCGTAACAACAGCGATCAATATCACTTCCGCCACTTCCCAAAAAGCCAATAGAAAAAGTTTCATCCTTTTTTAAGCGTTAATAGCTATATTTTACTAAGCAATTACCAATAATGCAAATAGCCTTTATTCGGCGTTTTTACGCTTTTATGTTTGGGACTTTTGAATTTTTACTTTTGATTCTATACTTAATATATGAATTTTAAAGCCGTTCTCGGACTGGGAAATCCTGATAAAAAATATAAAAATACGTATCATAATATCGGGCATATGATGATCGATTTTTTAACCGATAAAGACATTTTTTCCGCAGATACCCTCATTGTTAAAAACGACGGGTTTATGAATGAATCCGGAAATTCAGCGGTTTCCTTAATAAAAAAAACGGGCGCCAAGCCGGAAGAATTACTTGTCGTACATGACGATTCGGATATAAGTCTTGGACAATTTAAATTATCTCAAGATCGTGGCGCCGGGGGTCACAAGGGCGTGGAGGATATAATGAATAAAATTGGTTCTAAAAATTTCTGGCGATTAAGAATAGGTATTCGACCGGCAGAAGAAACCGGAAAAGCCGAAGAGTTCGTACTTAAAAAAATTAAAAAAGAACAATTACAGGTTTTTGAAAAAGTTTTCGAAGAAGCCGTAATAGCACTCTCCGACCTTCATTAATAGCAAAAACGACGGATATAATCCGCCGTTTTTAATTTATATATTTACACCCAAGGTAATCGGGAAACTAATCGTGCCATCAGGATTATTGGTAGTGCTGGTAAAAGAGAAATCGACGTTTTTAAATTCTTTGCGTGCGGCTAAATTATTCTTAAAGTTTATGACTGATTGGTTACTGGTAGCAACAGCCGTTATAAGTACCGATGCCCTATCAGAGTCAAAAAGCACTCTTTGGATTTTAATATCCGCTCCGGCGATTTGACTGAAAATGCTGAAAAATACGGAAATTTTTCGGCTGTTTTGTTTGGCGTATAAAGCCTTGGTTAGTAAACTATTAAACTCATTAGCGTTTTGTTCGAAAGTAGAGACATCTCGGCTTGCCTGTCCTCCGGTTATAAAAGAAAGCTGACTATTTAAATTATTTGATATCTGAAGAAAGAACATTCCCTCCATAAAGAATAATAAAACTAAAGCACCAAGCACGGATAAAGATATAGTCCTCCAGATTTTGACAAAAAATGTTACCCTGCTTTCAAAAAAGCTCTGTTCTGTACCAACGTCCATTAAGCTTATAAAAACATCTTGCGACCTAGGGATCCTTCCTCTCAGGGCACCGCCCAAAGCTACGTACCATGAAAAATTTAAATTAGAATATTTATCGCTGAGTATCAGCGGTTTTACATTCAAAGCCGGCAAATTCGTCTTAATTATATCCTCTATTTCATTATAAAGACCATGAGTTACCAAAATTAATTCAGTGAGCTGTTCATTCCAATGACTGCTGTAAAAATTCAAAACTTTTTTCATCTCTTGCGTCAGAATATTGGCAAAAGCAGACAGCGAAATGCTTCGTCCCTCTACGGAACTCCAAGGAACAAAATAGTTGAAATAAAGATGATTATTTTTTATTACTATAAATTCCGGGCCATCGCTTGAAACAGACAAAATAACCTGCGGTTTTTCCACGTTGGAATTATATGAATCTTCACGAATTACCCTTGTAAGAGAAAGTGCCGGAAATTCAACGGCCACTACGCCAAAACCTGCTTCCCTAAAAACAGATGTAAATTCATTGACGATCGTTTTGTCAACAAAACCACCCAAAAGCTCTAATTTACCGCCCTCCTCCTGAGATTCGCCGATCTTTTCCCAATCCATATAAACAGTTTTAACA
>JAJYZL010000032.1 GCA_021799965.1 bacterium
CCGAATGGAACATATAATGTTTATTATTCTTTAAATCCGATTACGGATATTACTGCTCCCGGTGTTGAAATTGCAGCTACAGGTATTGTTCACGGAATTCAATCTGCTACAACACTCTTAAAGGCTCCCGGATCAGATCAAAATGTTTCCTATTATTATGCTGTAGTTTGTCGTAGTGATGCTGGAATCTTAGGAAACCCCGGCGTTACAAGTCAAGCTTTAACCAATATGGCAAAAGGCGTTACTGTAATTCATTGGGGCGCTCCCGCAAACTTTGTTGCCGATGCTGATTTAGGCGAGTGGACTGGAGTTACTCCTTTTAGAATGTATCCAAGCGACCATAGCGGTACTGTCGTCCAAAATACAAAAATTCCGAATGATACGGTTTGCTCTGCTGATGCATATATAGCAGTAGACCAGACTTATTTATATGTTGCCTTCCATGTTAATGCAAGCAACGTATATTACGATCCAAATTTGGATGCTACTGGTCTTTCATATGAAAATACATCTCCTGATCTTTTTATCGGATGCTATGATTGGCATGGAGTATCCCATACTGGTTTAGAAGCAGGCGCTCAACCAGATTATCATTTAAGATTTTCTCAAAATCATATAAGAATTGATAATATGGGAGTTGATACTTTAGAAGCTTACGGTACGGATTACGCTTGGAATCCAGCAAGATTCCCCGATCCTCTTGCAGGCTATAATGTTGAAGCAAAAATTCCGTGGACAGATTTAGCTCATAAGGGAAGTAACGGCACTACAAGATCTGATAATTTATTTGCTCCACAAGAAGGAATGAGGATTCCTATAGATTTCGAAATCAATAGTGTTAGCCCCGGCGCAACTTCAAGAGACGGACAATTAGATTATTCTCCAATTGCTCAAGGTAATTCATGGAGTAACGTAGCTCTCTGGTCATATACCTGGATAGGTAATAAGTGGTATGTAACGGGTGTAAAAGACAAAGGTAATTCTGTTGTTAATAGTTACCAGTTAGAACAAAATTATCCAAATCCGTTCAATCCCTCGACACAGATCAAATATTCTATAATGAAACCCGGAATGGTATCATTAAAGATATATGATATTTTGGGCCGAGAAGTAGCAACATTGATAAATCAATTTCAATCACAGGGAACATACACGGTTAATTTCGATGCATCGAAATTATCAAGCGGAGTGTATTTCTACAAAATAGAATCAGGTTCCTTTCAGAACGTAAAGAAAATGATGCTGCTTAAGTAATAATCAGAGCACAGATGCAGTCCCGGGTAAGCCGGGACTGCATTTATTTATCATTGGGTTCGTTTGAATAAAAAATCATTATAATATTTGGGAAAAAAAGATCATGTGTAAATGCGATAATCGGAAATTATTAAAAGCAAACCGCTTTCTGATAAAAATGCAGAAACTGTTTTTCATCTCAATTTTGTTTCTAACAGGCATGTCTTATGCGGGCACTACCGGAAAGTTATCCGGCAGAATAACGGACGCTCAGACAGGCGAAGCGTTGATAGGTGCTAATGTAATAATAGAAGGCACATATATGGGTGCAGCCGCAGATGTAAACGGGTATTATTACATTAACAATATACCGCCGGGAGACTATACCGTAATGGTAAGCGCGGTTGGTTATGAAAAAGTAGTAGTGCATAAAGTTCCGATAAAGATAGATCTGACATTTTCACTTGATGTAAAACTTAACCAAAAATCAGTTAGTGCAAAGGAAGTAGTAATTACAGCTGAGCGTCCTTTGGTTCAAAAAGATCTTACCTCCTCTTCGGTAACGGTATCTGCCAGTGAAATCAGCATGATGCCTGTGGAAAGCGTAGGTCAGATAATAAATCTACAAGCGGGAGTTGTGGGCGGACATTTCAGAGGCGGCCGTTCCGATGAAGTATCATATTTGGTTGACGGATTACCGGTGACGGATCCTTATGACGGAGGACTTCCTCTACAAGTAGAAAACTCATCGATCCGAGAAATGGAAGTTATCAGCGGAACATTTAATGCTGAATATGGACAGGCAATGTCTGGTATAGTTAATATAGTAACACAAGATGGATCGCAAACCTTTCATGGTTCTCTTTCGGCATATATGGGAGATTACGTAACAACCCATACAAATATTTTCCCAAACATAGGCAGACTGACATCCTTCAGAACAAAGAATTATGAATTTAGCCTAAGCGGCCCGACGAAGGTACTAAGTCATCTTACATTTTTTATGACAGGCAGGTATTATCACGATAACGGTTACTTGTACGGAAAGCGGGTATACAATGTTTCGGATAAATCACCTTTTGCACTAAAAGATCCGAATGGTTTTGCTATACTAGATCCTAACGGTAATCCTGTTTATATCTACACTCATACGGGCGACGGATCATTTGTTCCGATGAATCCTACGGAAAGATATTCATTTAACGGAAAGCTGACCTACTCACTGCCAGATTTAAAGTTTACATACAGTGCATTTTGGAATAAGGATTGGAATAAATATTTTAGTCAGGCCTGGGCATGGACACCGGATGGTATAATGAATAATTATATGAACAATCTAATTCAAAGTTTCCAGATATCTCATGTTCCCTCGCAGAGTGTTTATCAGACATTAAAATTTTCTGTTAACAGATATGACTATACAGGCTATGTTTATGCAGATCCTTATGACAGCCGTTATGTTGATCCATATCAGGGCGCACCGATATCAAATTATACATTCCAATCAGGCGGTCAGCAAACTGGCCGTTATAAACGCACCACGATACAGAGCACATTGCAGTGGCAGTTAAACGCACAGGTCTCGAGAATACATAAGATAGGCGTAGGAGCAGAGGCTGATTGGTATAAGCTTTATAACCATGATAACAATGTGGTAAATTTAACGCCGAATGACACGGCCTTCACACTAGGCTACAGGCAGTTAGGGACGACAGACAATGAGGAATATACAAAGTATCCTATGGCATTTTCGGCTTATATCCAGGATAAAGCAGAATATGATATAATGATTTTGAATTTTGGAGTCAGGTTTGATTATTTTAATGCAAACTCAAAATATCTAGCCGACTTAAGAAACCCGATGCGAGATACAAATTTTGTGAATGCGGGACAAATGATAAAAGCCACACCAAAGATGCAGATAAGTCCCCGCTTGGGAATTTCTTTTCCTATAACCGACAGAGGAATAATACATTTTTCTTATGGACACTTCTTTCAAATACCGAGCTTCTCTAATCTTTATGTAAACCCGGATATAATAGTTGTTCCGAGTACAACACTGTCATCGGTAGTCGGAAACCCGGACTTGAAGGCACAAGAGACAGTAATGTATGAGATAGGACTTCAGCAGGGGTTAGCCTCAGACTTGTCATTGGATTTTACGGTATACTACAGAGACATCAGAAATCTTTTGGGCATGGAAATTATCAACACATATCAGGGTGTTAATTATGCAAGATTTGTTAATAGAGATTACGGAAATGTAAAAGGATTTATACTTACACTGGATAAAAGGTTTGGAGACTTTTTTAGCGCTAAATTAGATTACACCTACCAGATAGCCGAAGGCGATGCCTCCGATCCAATGTCAGTGTTTTATAATAATCAAACAAGTCCACCGATTGAAACAAATAAAACATTTGTACCGTTAAATTGGGATCAGCGCTCTACGTTAAATTTATCATTCAATTTTGGTCAGGCCAACAATTGGAATGTGGGATTGATTTTTAATTATGGTTCAGGATTTCCGTACACAGAAGACGTAAGGGTATCCGAAGGAATCAGGTTTGAAAACGGAGGATTAAAACCGCCGACATATAATGTAGACATGAGAGCGGAGAAATACTTCAAAGTCGGCGGAATAAATTTGAATGCTTTTTTACTTGTGTACAATCTGTTAGATATAAAGAATGAAGTAAATGTAAACTCAGCAAGCGGCCGGGCAAATATAGATTTATATACAAATCTTGCAGGAACGCTTTACGCCTTAAATACAATTCAACAATACTTAAACGATCCCACAAGTTTTTCGGCGCCAAGACAGGTACGCATTGGCTTTACTGTAGGATTTTAGATAAATCGATTAGGAGAATATAGAATGAAACTGAAGATTTTAATTATTCTTTTTTTATTAGGCACGGGGTTAAATATAACCTTAGCACAAATGGACATTGGCCAGCCGGACCCAAGAATTCAGCTGTACCGGAACGATCCATATGGAAACTTTTCCTACAGAAGGCAGAGTATAATGGTCGGAAATAGAATAAATACATTATTCTACAACGACGGCGAGGTCGGTAAATGGCTATATGCCCCAACAATCGAATGGCCAGCAGGTTCAGGTCATAACTATCTCGATGGTCAGGCAATTTTAATTGGTGCAAGAGTAACCACGCCAACCGGTATGAGAATCGATCCAATCATCTCAGCATACAGAGAAGAGTACAGCATGGATCCAATTACTCAAGTACCATGGGGTTTGGAACCTGTGCCGGGTTATGCAAATCCTAAAAGTACAAATATTGCTATAAATATCGATCCGACTTCCTTCCCGCCTACCTGGCCTATTTCATTAGGATTAGACCCTTCGTGGAATGGTAAATGGTATGGTTATTTTGGTAAAGGGGTAATGAACGCCGACTTTGAAACTTTCTTTGTATTGGATGATTCACAGGATAAAAAATTCACTAAAACTCCTTATTTTTTCTATCCATTAGCCAACGATTCCAACCGTGCGGGTTTAGGCTTAAGGGTTGAAGTGAGAGGTTTTCAGTGGTCTCATGTGTTAGCCGAAGATATAATCTTTTGGCATTATGATATCGTCAACCTTTCAGACTATACATACGACAGTACTGCCTTTGGGTTTTATGCAGATCCCGGAGTTGGCGGCGCCAATGCTACAGAACCGGGAAACAGCGCGTACTTCAATACGGCATTAGACATCGCATATTCATGGGCTCCCGGAGGACTTGGAAATCCGGGTAACTGGAAGACCGGCTATATGGGTTATGCATATTTGGAAAGTCCGGGCAATCCCTTTGACGGAATTGATAATGACCAGGACGGAATGATAGACGAAAGACGAGATGATAATATCGATAATAATCATAACTGGGTTTCATTTGGAGATTTGAACGGCAACGGTAAATGGGATGCCGGAGAGCCATTGAATGATGACGTCGGGCGCGATGGTCTTGGTCCCTGGGATCTTGGCTATACAGGTCCTGATGAAGGTGAAGGCGATGGACTGCCGACTCACGGAGAGCCTCATTTTGACGAGACTGATAAAGATGAGTCAGATCAAATAGGATTAACTGCCGTTTCTATCTATGTGCTTGCAGATAAAGGACCTTTGGCTGGCTGGCCTAAAAATGATGGACCGATGTGGCAGAAAATGAATAATGGATTCAAAGATACACTTCAGCAGAATGTTAATATCAGTATGGTATTCGCATCAGGTCCGTTTCCTCTTGGTAAAGGCTTAAGAGAGAGATTTTCTTTAGCTCTGGTAATGGGTAATGACTTAAATAATTTATTATTTAATAAAGAAACGGTACAGCAAATATATAATGCAAATTATAATTTTTCGAAACCGCCTTATACACCGACAGTAAGTTCGGTTGCCGGAGATAAAAGGGTTTTCTTGTATTGGAATAGTATCGCCGAACAATCAAGAGACCCATACCTTGGTTTTGAGAATAATGACCCCAAGCAAGGATATAAAAAATCTTTTGAAGGCTATACAATTTACAGAAGCTTAGATCCTCAATTTAATGATGTAAAGTTGATAACTGACTCACAGGGAGAACCTAAATACTGGAAACCGATAGCCCAATTTGATATAGCTGACTCAATCTCCGGTCCTGATCCAGTTGGAATAAACGGCGCCCATTTTTGGAGAGGCAGCAATACCGGTCTTCAGCATTCGTTTGTAGATACTACGGTTGAAAACGGTAAGACATATTATTATGCAGTATGCTCTTATTCAAAAGGCGATCCTAATAAAGGAACAACCGGTCTGCAGCCTACAGAATGCTCAAAAATCATTAGGGAGGATTACGCCGGTAATATTACCTTTGTAGATATCAACTGTGCGGTTGTTACACCGAATGCCCCGGTAGCAGGTTATGTCCCACCTCAAATTGTGGGAGATATAAGCAAGGTTACTCAGGGCGTTGGTACGGGTTCTATAAGCGCGCAGGTATTAAACCCGGAAACAGTAAATGACGGCGCGCAGTATATCATTAAATTTAATTCTCAAGGAACTTTCCCGAATTACCGTACATCTTCTTATAGTGTAGTAAGAAATTATAACGGCACAGCGGACACTCTGCAAAGTAATGTTGACGCAACAGTATTTGGTCCTACCATTTTTAGTCCGCCGTTTGACGGGATGGTATTTTCATTCAGCAATGATACGACTGTGGCAATAAACGATTCATTGACTGGATGGTATGTCGGTAAAAGCAATCTGAATATGAGTGTAGTGCCCGATATGACATCTCCTAATTTAGACTTCAAATGGCCAACCGACTATGAAATGGATTTCTTTGATCATAATGTAGATACAACAAAACAGACAAAGATACCGGTCGACTTTACAGTAACGGATATTTCAACCGGCAATCCAGTAAGCGCTGAAGTTTTGGATAATGATCATTCAAAAACACTGACACTGGGTGATTTTATAATCTTTACTCAGAAAATAGGGACTCAAACCAAATACACTTGGAGAGTACTGTATCAGCCACCACAAAATCCCGGTCTGACTCCTGTATTTCCGCAGGCAGGT
>JAJYZL010000033.1 GCA_021799965.1 bacterium
ACTCCAGCCCGAATCAGAACTCAGCGGAGTTGATGACGTTTCGGTAAGCAAATAACCAGTGACACCGACATTGTCGGTAGCGGTGAAAGTGGTAATGGAGACTGTAAGCGAAGAAGAAGTTGATGGAATTGAGAATGCGGTCACTGTAGGAGGTGTGGTGTCAACGGCAGCGCTCACGGTTAAAACCTGCGCATTAGACGTGCCACCTCCGGGCGTAGAATTGAAAACCGTAATATTGAAAGTTCCGGCCGTTGTAAGGTCTGTAGCTGGAATAGTAGCTGTTAGCTGAGTAGAAGAAATGTATGTAGTGGTCCTACTAGAGCCCGCAAATTGAACTACCGAACCGGAAATAAAATTGGTGCCATTTACGGTAAGGGTGAACTGCGCATCCCCTACGGTTTTAGAACTCGGAGAAATCGAGGTGGTGGTAGGAACGGGATTAGATACAGTAATGACGTTACTTAACGCAGAAGTTACACCAGAAGAAACCGCGCAGATTTTTATACTTTCTCCGTAAGAATATTGCATAGCGGTATAAGTCATAACGCCAGCAACAACCGCAGCGCCGTTAGCGGGCGTAGAAGATAATGTTCCCGAACCAGCTGTGCCGCCACAAGTTTGAGTAGAAAGAACCGCTGTTCTGGTTATGGTGCTGGAATTATCAGATGTAATGGTATTTCCAAATTGATCCTGAAGAGTGATTACCGGCTTTATAGAAAAATCAGTATTTAGCGTAGCTGTAGATGATGGCTGAGTTGTAAAAGCCAGCTTATTTTTAACTCCAACAACCTGAGACAAGGAGCCAAAATTAGTAACGTCATTAGTTATGCCATTAATAACAGCGGTTCCGGGATTAGCCGAGGTTCGCAGTATATTTCCGGAATTTGGCAAAAGAGCGCCATTATTAGATCTCACTTGTAAGCCACTGATAGTTAACGTATCTAATTTATTAGTTCCGCCGGTATCAAAACTAATTGTAGCCGTTGTGGATGTAATAGAAATAGAGGCGGCGGTTATATTACTCCCCGACGCATAAGTTACAGATCCAACTCCGGCATTAAAAGACCAATTACTGGGTATTGTAAGAATAAGAGTCTGTCCGGTTGCCTTGGCAAAATCAGCAGACAGTCCTTCTGCAATTACAATATTTCCAAGAGTTGTCCAAGCCGGACTTACGGCATTTGCGGCCTTATCTGCAGAAATATTGGTACCACCAGTAGCGGCAGTAACCGTAACCGCCGCTTCAGCCGAATGAGACGAAAAAAAAGCCGTTGCAAAAAGAACGGCTAGAAAAGCAAATGCTTTGAATAAAAGACTTTTATCAATAATTCTTGTCATTAATTTTTGTTCAATAATTAACAACGACTATCAAGATAATCCAGCCTTAATCTTCCAATTTAACTTTTAATTTTCTAACTTTTTCCGGAGCTTTTTCTTTAACGATTTCTTTTTTGATAGGAGCCTCTTCCTCTTCTTCGGCGGTTGTTTCATCAACTGATTCTTTAACAGATGATCTCTTGACCTCAGATGGCAGCTCTTCTTTATAAGAAACATCTTTCGGTTTTTCCAAAAAAGTCTTAACTTTTTCCACAACTTCAGCTACGGGATGCTGAGATTTAACAAAGTAATCTGAAGCACCAAGCTGGAAAGCTCTTTTAATTTCCTCATCTTGTCCCAAATTAGACAAAACAATGACGGGTATGTCTTTAAGGTTGCTTATTTGATCTTCAGAAATTTCTTTCAAAACAGCAAAGCCGTCCATTACCGGCATCAACAAATCCAAAAGCATCAAATCAGGACGGTTCGCCTTGGACTTTAATGCATTCATAGCCTCCTTGCCGTTTTCTGCCATAGTTACGGCAAAACCCTCATCTTTAAATTCTTCTTTTAAGACTTCCGCCAAGACTTTATCATCTTCGGCAATTAAAATTTTCATCTTGTGATAATTTACTTTTTATTATTTATTATTGTATCATTTTTAGCTTTAAGAGAAAAGTAAAAAGTTGTCCCCACTCCCTCCTTAGACTCAAACCACATCTTTCCGCCATGGCTTTCCACAAAATATTTGGCAATATAAAGACCAAGACCCGAACCATTGGCTTGAGACGTGCTTGCGTTATCAGCCCTGTAAAACTTCTCAAAAATATGCCGCTGATTTTGAAGCGGTATGCCTATACCGTTGTCTTTGATCGAAAACACGAATTTTCCGCCCTCCAGTTTAGCGATTATTTTAGCTTCACCGTTTTCAAACTTGGAATATTTAATGGAGTTGCCTATCAAATTTAAAATCGTCTGATACATTTTATATTCATCTATTTTCATTGAATAATTAACCGGTAATTCATTGTGGAGGATAACCTTTACTCCCCTCTGTTGCGCGAACGAGCTAAGATTTTTAATAGCTTTATCAATAATAGAGGCTATATCCGTGTTTACCAAATTTAACTCAGCATATTTTCCGGAATCAATCCTGGAAATATCTAATAAGTCATTTATTAAACCGATCATTCTTTCATTGTTCTCGTAAACCTCTTTTATCTTTATCAGCTGCTCCTTACTTAAATTATTATCTCTGTTCGCAAGCAAGGCTTCGGTAACCCATTTTATGACAGAAACAGGGGTTTTGAGCTGGTGAGAGGCAACTGAAACAAATTCGCTTTTGGCCCTGTCCAATTCTTTTGCGACAGTGATATCCCTAAACGTGCCAACAAAAAATCTAATATCTTTTTTATCATCCAAGATAGGCGAAACATTTATTTCAGCGATGTAAAGATCTCCGTTCTTTCTTCTATTTTTTATTTCTCCAGAATAAGACCTTTTATTAACTTTGATCATCTTCCAAAAATTCCTATAAAACTCATCGGGCATCTGTCCCCCTAAAACTGCAGGGGTTTTGCCGACTATCTCATTCAAAGTATAGCCACTCGTTCTTTCTACGGCAGAATTGGCATATAAGATAATTCCTTCCGGATCGGTTATGATAATGTTATCGAACGCATTATCTACCGCTAATTTGAATTTATTCAAATCTATATTTTTCATCTCCAACTCATTGTCCTTTTTAGCTAATTCGGTAATATCCGAAAGGATTATCAGGGATGCTGTTTTACTTTCATAATTTATATTTGATCCTCTGACCAAGACAGTCAATTTCTTTCCGAATTTATTAACGACCACGATCTCATAATCTTTAACCTTTTTTCCGGTCAATCTTCCCCTCATTTCCTCTGTGGCTACAGATATGTATTTGGGATCAATGTAGTTAAAAATAGACGATCCTATTATTTTTTTCTTAGGATATTCCAAAAAATTTTCCGCGGTTTGACTCAACCATAAGATCTTGCCATTTTCGTCGTAGACCAACACATATTCCGTTGGCGGCAAATTAGAGATCAAATTCCTATATCTTTCTTCACTTTCTTTTAATTTTTCTTCTGCCAATTTTTCCTTAGAAATGTTCCTAAAAACTCCCTGCAGATAAATTTTGGAATTAATATGAGCAACTGAAGAGTTTATGGAAACAGGTATTCTTTTTCCATCTTTTGTCAAAACTTCGGATAACACATTTTCAATTTTACCCAATGATTGCCTCTTAAAAGCCTTCATTGTTTCTACTGCCAAATCCGCCGGGTGAAGTGCGCCAGCACTCATAGAGCATATTTTTTCCTTTGTATAACCCATAAGCTTCTGCGCAGCTTTATTACGATCAACAAGTTTTTTGGTTACCGGATCGGCAATAAAAATAGCGTCGGCTGATCGTTCAAATAATTCACGGTAATTGCGTTCACTTTGTTTTAATGCTTCCTGAACCTTTATTTTCTCTTCCTTTATCCTTATGGACTTTATGCCATAAGAAAGATCGTCCGCGAGCTGCTTTAATAATTTTATTTCGGTATTTTCAAATGCATACGGCTCCGTTGCATAAATATTAACAGCACCGATCAGACCATCCACAAATAGCGGCAAGCTAATACTAGAAACATATCCGCGTTTAATAGCCGCGGCTCTCCATGGCTTAAATTTCGGATCATGCAAAATATCACCACAAACGACCGTCTTGCCGGTTCTGATCGCTGTTCCGGTTGGTCCCCTGCCTTGACCATTGTCGGCCCAACTGATCCTTAACTGTTTTAGATAGCCATTTTCAAATCCAGCTTGAGCTACAGGTACAACGCTTTTGTTCTTATCATTTTTGGAATAACCGATCCAGGCTAGTTTATATCCGAAATCAACGATAATCTTGCAGATCTTTTCTAAAAGTTCTTTTTCGTTGGTAACGTAAACCAACGCCTCATTGCATTTGCCGATCACTTCGATCGTCCGAAGGGTTTTTTGTAATTTTAACTGAGTTCGTTTGATATCCGATATATCCGAAGATATCACCATTACCGAGTCCGATCCATCACTATGAATTGGAGCTAAAACTATTTTATAATAGTTCTGTTTTTTACCTATGCGCACATCTCCCTCAAACAGCTTTTCTTTTTTAGTTTTAAGCACGTCTTTTAAATCTCTGATCGTAAAAGCACTGTCCTTTACAGGAATAAAATCCCAAACAGACTTGCCGATAAGCCTTTCGACCGGCAAGCCGAATCTGGCGGTGCTTTTTTTATTTAAAAATACAAAATTACCGTCAGCATCTAAAATAGTGATCGATTCCGGTGATTCTTCTACCAAAGATCTATATTTCGCTTCGCTGAAAGCTAAAGCCGTCTCAAGTTTTCTTTTTTTTGATACATCCCTGAAAACCAAGACAACGCCAACTACTTTTCCTTGCCGATCCTTTATAGGAGCGGCGCTATCTTCTATAGACAATCTTTTGCCGTCTTTGCCCATCAGAACCGTATGATTTCCCAACCCAACAATCTTTCCGCTTCGCATAACCCTCATTACAGGATCGATAACTTTTTTACCGGTTTTCTCATTAAAAATATTAAAAACGCGGCAAAGCGGCTGACCAATCGCTTTATTTTCCGGCCATTTAGTAAGATCTTGAGCTACGTAATTTAAAAAGGTTATTCGCCCGTCAACATCGGTGACCATAACCGCATCGCCTATACTTTTAAGCGTTATTGAAAGTCTTTCTTGGTTTTGATACAAAGCTTCTCTTGCTTTATTTTGTTCAGTCACGTCGCTGATCATTATCAATGAACCGCTTATTTTCCCGCGAGAATCTTTTAATGATACACCGTCTACCGACATAAAAGATTTTTTGCCGTAAATAGAAATAAATGGAAAAACCAGGCTCTTTATGGGCTTGCCGGTTAATAATTTCTTAATATCACCCGCTATTCCCGCAGCAATCACATTGGGCATTTCCTGAATCTTCATTCCTACGGCCTTAGAAATCTTACCCTTTGGCGCCCCAATTATTTTTTCGGCAAAATATGGATTTTCATAAATTATTACACCATTTCTGTCGGTCATTAATATTCCCAGCGGAGCGTTTTTAACCAAAATATTTTCTATTTGCTCTTGTTTGATATAATCTTCAACTAATTTTTTTTTCGAACTTTTGACAGATCCCGCTTTTATCCTTTTATTCATTTTTTATTTTATATATCAATGATAAATTATTGTTTTTGTGTTTCGGGTTCAATCAATTTCTTGATAGACTCGCTTTTCTCTTTTAAGGCAAAGTAGAAAGTTGTCCCTTTATTTTCTTCCGATTCAAACCAAATCCTGCCCCCGTGAGCATTGATATATTCCTTGACAATAGGCAGTCCCAAACCAGTTCCCTCCGTCTGCGATAATACCGCATTGTCGGCTCTGAAGAATCTTTCAAATATCCTGTGTTGAGCGCTTACCGGAATGCCAATGCCGTCATCCTTCACTGAAAAAATAAATTCTCCATTCTTTGATTCTGCGGTGACCAGCACAATTCCGCCGTCAGATTTTGAATATTTTATTGCATTACTGATCAGGTTGTTTATGGATTGAATTATCTTTTCCTTATCCAGCATAATTTTGTATCCGGAAGGCAAATTGAGCTTCAATTGAAGATCTATTTTCCTTATCTTAGCCAAAGGCTCAAGCGCCTTAAGGGTGCTTTTAATAAAATCAGCAGCGTCTACTTCCGCCAAAGTAACGCCGGCAGTCTTACCGCTTTCAATCCTGGACAAAGTCAGAAGATCATTGATTATAGCCAACGTTCTTTCATTGCTGTCGTAAATTTCATTCAACACACTCATCTGTTTTTCGTTTAAGTTTTTGTCTTTATTGCGAAGCAGTATTTCTACGAGCCATTTAACAGCAGTCAGAGGAGTTCTTAATTGGTGAGATGTGACGGAAACGAATTCGCTTTTAGCCCTATCCACTTCTTTTACTCTGGTGATATCTCTTTCTACGCCGACGAAAAAGATAACATTTCCATTATAATCAAGAATCGGCCCAACTTTTATTTCGGCAATATATGGTTCGCCATTTTTACGTTTATTGTTTATTTCTCCGATAAATATTTTTTTATCATTTTTTATGGTCTTCCAAAAATTAACATAAAATTCCCTAGGCATCTGATTTCCCCACAAAGAAAGCCTGGCGCCGATTATTTCTTTAAGGTCATAACCGGTTATCACGCTGGCTGCCTTGTTGGCATACAAAACGAATCCATCCGGATCAGTAATAATAATGTGATCGGATACGTTATCAACGGCCAGCTTG
>JAJYZL010000034.1 GCA_021799965.1 bacterium
TAGGCGTAAATTCCATTACTATTTTTGATCCTGCCACGAGCCGTTGGGGCTTATCATATAAGCCGATTATCATGATTGTATCCATGCAGCCATAACCCGTTTCTTTTACATTCACTTCAAATCTTACGGGTTGGTTTTTTTTAACGATGAATGTGCTCGGCTGAATATCTTGATTGTTGGTATACGCGGTTTGAATTATTTGCATATTTTGGATATTTGTAGAATCTATTAAAGAACTTGAATATATGTGATGGGGGAAAATTATAGAAAAATTAAATTGAGTATTTAGATTGTATATTATAAAAAACAAAATAAGAAAGCCGGCAACCTTAAGAAATATGCCAGACAGATTACTGTGAAGCAATTTCGCGCTTAATAGGCCAATCAACAGCAGGGGTACCAGCGTTCCTAGCGCAAAAAATATCATTATTGCGCTGGCCGCTATGGGATTACCGGATAGTATAGCTGCGCCTTGAGCGACTAAAGTAAATCCGCATGGCAGAAAAAAAGTTAAGAAACCGACTGCAAAAGGAGAAAATCTGCCGTCTAAGTTTTTATTAAATATTTTTAATGTCAAACTTTTTGGAAGAGCTATTTTTATTTTTGCAAATAGCTTTATTCCGATCATTTGCAGAGCCATTATTAACATTATCGCTGAAATAATCAATATTAATGCTGACGTAATTATCGGCGACAGCTGAATTTTTTGGCCGATAAAACCCAATATGGCTCCAAAAATTGCATAGGATAGCAATCTTCCTGTATTAAAAAGAATATGCGGTTTAGATTTTTCCAGAAAAGTATTACGGCTATTATATTTTTCTGACCACTGTTTTGAAAGCGAGAGAATAAGTCCGCCTATCAATGCGGCGCAACTTGAAACACCGGCAATTAGGCCCAAGCCCCAAAAGGCTATCAATGAGCTATCCTGACCTATTTTTACGTAGGAGATAAGACCATTATTCTCGGCAAGCCAAAAAACTACTATTATTGCCATCGCGATTAAGGCCGAAAAAAGAATATCTTTAATTACAATCGCATCTTCATTGTATTTCTTATCAGAAAATTCATACCCACTTTCTTTAAATAGGTGATTTAGGGTTTCATTGGACGGCTTTACTTTGTTATATCCGATTAAAACACTTCTGTCTGATATGGACGCATCTGCAAATTCCACCCCGTTAATTTCCAGCAGTTTTTTTTCGATGAGTATCTCGCAGGATGCGCAATGCATTCCTTTTATGTAATACTTTTGTTTTAGCATATCGTTTATTTGAAAGTTAGCTTTGCCGGCATTTCTCGTATCGTGTGGCAATGGCCATTCCTTGCTATTTTAACTACATAGATATAAGTATATTTATAATAAAAATCAATAACAAGTTAATAGAATCGTATAAATAAGGGAAAAGCGCCTATTAAGGCGCTTTTTGTTTCGTAGTGTTTTTATGGCGGGCATTGATCAGTATCAACGCCGCTATAAAGATTACGAAAGAAGTAATTACGGATTCTGCTGGATGCATCTGGACAAAATTCATGACCCCTCCTTTTGTAAGATATCATTTAAGAACTGAAAATATAGTAGCTTTTAGCCGGTTATTTGTCAAAAAGCCCCGACGTTTTAGTGTCGGGGCTATACTGACTCTTTATAAGGACAGATAATTTTTAAGGAAGGGGACTTATTTGTATTATCGCTATCATTAATTCGAGCTTTTCAATCTCGCCTCTTTCAGATTTTTGTTCGGCATAATTAATTATTCCTCGAACTTTGAATTTTTTATTGTAATCCATTTGTTCTAGGAAAAAATGCCAATAATCTCCGACTGGTCCTTCTAAAATTTTTCTCTGAAGAAGCAGGGCGGTGCTGGGATCAGTTGAGATGACGAGTTGTTTTATTATTTTTTTATCTCCATCCATTTTCACCGAAAAGTTTTCGGAATAATAAATATCCGGTATATATAAAGCCAGATAATTCCCGTCTTTCCCTCGGCAAATATGGGTTATAACTAGATTGGATATATGTCCTTCAAATTCTATGAATAAATTTGAAGCCGGACTTAATGTGATTGATCCTTCGCGAAATAGATCGTGGGAAGCTTGTATTCTTTCCACCGCTTCTTTTATCGAGATGGCGGGAATTTCTCCCTTTAATATCTGGGTGGCATGCACGCCGTCGTTTAGTCGGTCAAGCATTTTAAGTGACGGCTCGGTTATGGTTAAGACTGAACCATTCATATTATAAACTGCTCCACGAGTATCATTTTTCTGGGCCCATAAATTATAGCTTGCGGACTCGAGAAGCATTAAAGTAATCAATATTGTCCTCATACTTCCTCCTTAAGAATAAAATTCTTATCAAAGAACACTAGATTCTTTTATATTAAGTCTTGGTCAAATATAGGTCAATTATAAAAAATAAAAAAATGCCCCAAAATTGGAGCATTTTTTACTGGCTTTTATTTAACATTATGCCCTTGAAAGAATTCGGTATATTTTTTATCTACCAAAAGTATGTGATGGAATAGCCAATTCCCTGAATAGATGGCGGCTTCTTTAGCCAGTTTTTTTGTGTCCGCTTCTTGATTTTCAAGGGAATCAAGAAATTTTTTAACTTGTTCACGGTATCTGTTGTGTTCTTCGGTGTGCGTCTGTGCGTCCGGGTAGTGGAGTTCATCGAAATATTTTTCTTCGGTATTGAGGTGATAAAAAGCGTAATCTCCTAAACTGCCCAAAAGCGCTACCAGCTCTTCTTTTGTTGCTGCGTCATTTAACGCAGTTTCCACCAAGGAATTAGCGATTTCAAAAAAGTGTTTGTGTTGTTCGTCGATTGAATCAATACCTACGCTGTATTTTTTTGTCCAGATAAATTTTTCCATATGATTAATTATAATCCAAAAATAAATAATTTTAAAAATTATTTAAGATATTTTTTATTTTTTAGTTTTTCCGGCAACAGATTTTCTTTTGTGTAAGACTCATATCCTTTTCCGTAATCCAATTTCTTCATTAATTTCGTAACAGGATTTCTGATTATTAGCGGCACTGGTAAATTTCCAAATTCTTTAACGTCGGCAAGGGCGGCAAAATAAGCGTCGTAAGCACTCCGATCTTTTTTGCATCTTGATAGGTAAGCGGCTCCGTGAGCCAGGTTTTCCGCGCATTCCGGCAGGCCGATTATTTCTACCGATCGAAAAACTTCATTGGCAACTACCAGTGCGGTGGGTTGGGCCAAGCCAATGTCTTCGCTGGCGAAAATGACCATCCTTCTGGCTATGAATTTAGGATCTTCCCCTCCGTCTATCATTCTGGCCAGATAATAAAGGGCAGCATCGGGTTGGCTTGCGCGCATGCTTTTTATAAAAGCGCTGATGATATTATAATGCTCTTCTCCTTTTTTATCGTAGCGCAAGAATTTTGATTGAATGGCGTTCTTTAGGTTTTCAACTGAAATTTTACCGTAAAGACTTTGTGTATTTTCCAGAACAGTAATGGCTTGGCGGGCATCGCCGTTAGCCATTGCTATCAGCCATTTTTTAGCGTCGGCGGGCATTTTTATTTTTGTTCGTTCAAGGATCTTTAACATTTCAGTTTCGGAAAGTTCATTCAAAATAAAAACTCTGCAGCGGGATAGAAGAGCGGGGATTACTTCAAAACTTGGATTTTCGGTGGTAGCTCCGATGAGAGTAATTTGCCCTTTTTCTACGAATGGCAAAAGATAATCTTGTTGCGCTTTATTAAATCTGTGTATTTCATCCAAAAAAAGCACTCTAGGTTTTTCGCCCAGCTTTCCCTGTTTTGGTACATTTACGATATTGCGGATATCTTCTTTTCCGGCTGAAACTGCCGACAAATCATAAAAATCAGCACCTAAAGATGATGCATAAATTTTAGCAAGCGTGGTTTTGCCGACGCCCGGCGGTCCCCACAGAATAAAAGAAAAAAGATGCTTATTTTCTATTGCGATTCTTAGTGGTTTATTTTTTCCGACCAAATGTTCCTGTCCAATAAATTCTTCCAGGTTTCTTGGCCTTATTTTTGATGCTAATGGTTCCATTTCAGAATTTTATCAGCTAAGAATAAGTTTGCAAATGCTATAAAAAATAATTTATTGTTATAATTAATATATATTTATGGACAATAAAAGGCCAAATTGGTTAACCGGAGAAAATGTAGTAATCTTTATATTAATAATTGCCTGCGCAGCTGCGTTTTGGTGGCTTGTTTCAAGCATAAATTTTTCATATAAATCAGGGTATTTTCATCCTCAGAGATATCCCCGTGAATATTTAAATAGCACCACTACCGTGCCATTTTTAGTCAGTGATATTCAGCTATGGATGACTTTTGATTATTTGAATAAGGTTTTTGGCTTGCCCCAAAACTATCTTAAACAATCTATGAATATTCAAGACGGCCGTTATCCAAATTTGCAGTTGAATAGGTATGCAGAACTCAATAATATTAATGCTCAAGAATTTATAAAATCAGTACGATCGGCTGTTCAGGCCTATAAAAAATAATATTGTTATGGATGTCATTTTACAGCAGATCCTTTCTTTTATTCTACTGTATAAATATTTAGCATTGTTTGGCGTTGCCTTTCTGGCCTCTCTTGCATTGCCTTTTCCGTCTGATTCGGCAATTGTAGCGGCTTCAGCTTTTGCCGGACAAGGTTATTTTAATATAGGACTAGTAATTTTAATTGCGAGCTTGGGGAATATCTCTGGTGATTATATTGGATATTGGGTTTCTCGTATTTATGGACGGCCGATCTTATATAAAATAGGCTTACATAAAGTTTTGGATTCTAAAGTTTTTACATGGATAGAATCCGAGGTCAGGGTGCATAGCGGGGTCGTTGTTTTGCTTAGCCGATTGAATGTTTTTGTAACGCTGACCGTCAATATAGTGGCCGGCTTGTCCCGTATGTCCTCTAAATTATTTTTACTATATATTGTTATCGGAGAAACCATTCAGGTTATCATTATTGCGAGTATTGGATATTTCTTTGGCAGTAATTGGCAAACGATATATGGTATATTCGGTAAATTTACTTTAGTATTGTTCTTATTTGCGGCTCTGATGTTTGCTCTGGCGCATAAAAAGGCAATGGAAAGAATTATTGAAAAAAGACAATTGAGTCAAAAATAACATACTGATTTGAATATGGATTTAATCAAAAAAATAGTAGTTACAATCGCACTTGTCGTTTTTGTTTCTCTGGCATTATCGTATTTTGTTTTTATACAAGCTCCGCAAAAAACCGGAGAATTTCAGCAGTTTACAATCCAGATTAATGAAACAAGCAATATTCAAATATCCAACGATCTTAAATCCGAAGGATTTATAAAAAGCTCTTGGATTTTAAATTTAATCTTGGATATAAGGGGAGTGGTGGTTATACCCGGCGGATATAAATTATCAAAGATGATGAATGTTTGGGATATTGCAGGCGCGCTTTCCAAAAAACCTGATTTAGCGTGGATTGTAATTCCGGAGGGTCTACGTAAGGAGGAGATCGCGGATATTTTAGCTAATAAATTAGGATGGAGCGATTCTATGAAGGCGGAATGGCTTACAAAAGATACGATTACTCCGCCTGAATATTTCGAGGGCGTGTATTTTCCGGATACATATTTAATTCCGGTAAGTGAAAATCCGCTACAGGTTGCTGAGCGATTACAGAAACACTTTAATGAAAAATTTTCTGTATATGCCAAAGAAGCCGCGCAAAATAATATCAAATGGACGACAGCATTAACGCTGGCTTCGATTATTCAGAGAGAGGCGGCGGGAACAAATGATATGCCTCTTATTTCGGGAATTCTTTGGAATAGATTGCTTAAGAATATGAGATTGGAAGTTGATTCAACTCTTCAATATGCGCGCGGAAATATCGGAAATGGCTGGTGGGCGCCGATTACAGCTGCGGACAAAAAAATAAATTCTCCGTTCAATACTTATCTTCACGCAGGACTTCCTCCTCATCCAATCTCAAATCCAGGATTGGAAGCTATTAGCGCGGCTATAAATCCGCAGACGACTGATTGTCTTTATTATATTCACGACTCTTCAAAAACCATCCATTGTTCGGCAGATTACGCGGGTCAATTAGATAATATCAAAAAATATTTAGTGCAATAAAATTAGTGTTATAATAAAAATATAGCTTTATTTTTTGTCGAAAAAGAAGCGTTTAAATTTAAAAAATATTATTTTTTAATTAAAAAAAAAGATCGTTTTGGTAATTTAAACAAGTTAGCTATTCATTGAGACAACCTTTTGTAATTATTTTATTTTTAAATCATTCTCTGTTGTTGTTTTTTGCGGGGGTGGGGTAAATAGATTTAAAATGCGAGAAAGTATCGACAAAACTGATTGCGACATGATTCGATCAATCCAGCAGGCGACAGGCAGCGATAAAAAACAACCCGAGCTAGTCATAGAGA
>JAJYZL010000035.1:0-5325 GCA_021799965.1 bacterium
CCTTTAATAAAAGGCGTGAGGGTAAAGATACCAAAAATTATTTTTTGACTGCGAGGTCGATCTCTTATGTCCATGAGGCATGAAGGGAGCGGTAAAAAAAGATAATTTTTTAGAAAGAAAAAGATTAATAAGAAAAAAGTTAAATCATTCTTCTTAAACAACAAAAGATTTCGTCGACTGAAATCCGCTTTAAGAAGAAAAGGTCTAAATTAAAAATAAACATGAGTAAATTAATTACAAAAAGCTTAATCACTGTAGTTTCATTAGCTACAGTTGTGTCGCTTTCTGGCGCAGCCGGTTTAGTTCCGACTGTTAACGCCGCTGCTTTGACTAGCTCGCAAGTTTCAGCGATCGTATCGCTCTTGCAGTCTTTCGGAGCTGATTCAGCGACAATTGCTAACGTTCAGGCTTCCTTAACAGGATCTCCTGTCGTAGCAACTTCTGGAGCTTCTGCTTCTTCCTCATCTGTTCCAGCTTCCCTTTTGTCTTCCAGCGACCTCACCGTTGGTAGCACTGGCGCTGCAGTTAAGGATTTGCAAAAGTTCTTGAATGCTAATGGCTTTGCAGTAGCTGCTAGCGGAGTCGGTTCTCTTGGAAACGAGAGCACCTATTTCGGTAACGCTACCAAAGCTGCTCTCGCTAAATGGCAGGCTGCTATGGGTATTACCCCGGCTTCCGGTTATTTTGGCGCTAAATCAAGAGCTAAATTATCCTCGATGGGTGTTGCTGCCTCAACCGGTACAACAACCACCACAACTTCAACCGGTACAACAGTAACAGTTCCTTCCGGTTCCGGATTGTCTGTAAGCGTTGCTTCCAATAATCCTGTCTCTGGAAACTTCCCAGCCGGTGCAAGCCAAATTCCTTTCTTGAATTTGAACTTCGCTGCTGGATCTAGCGATGTTACAGTTACCGCAATGAATGTTTATCGTGGAGGTCTCTCCAGCGATAACGACATTAACAATGTCTACTTGATGGATGGCAGTAAGGTTCTCGCTACAAACCTTGGCTTAGCCAACGGTAAAGCCACCTTCTCTATGCCAGCCGGTCTTTTCACAGTAAAAGCCGGAACCACCAAAGTTGTCACAGTAGCTGCTGATGTTTCTACTAGCAACACTGCATCCCACACTTTTTCGTGGAATGTTAACGCTGCTTCCGACATCACCGCTTCTGCCACGGTATCTGGTAACTTCCCGATACTGAGCAATGTTATGACTGCCGTGTCCGTAAGCAATCCTGCTTTAGCGACACTCGCCCTCAATAATATTGCAACTGGTGGTCAGGTAAATGCCGGTATTACAAATTTCTTGGCTGGTGAATTTTCTATGCAGGCTAACAACAGCGCTGTACTCGTAAAATCCATCAAGCTCACAGAAACTGGTACCATCAACTCCGCTTCAGATTTATCTAATATCAAATTAATGAATGGTTCTGTCCAGGTTGGCGCTACAATGCCAAGCTTGAATGCTGATGGAACAGTCGTATTTGATTTGTCTGGAGCGCCCCTGCAGATTCCGTCCGGCCAAACCGTCAATTTGATGGTTTATGCTAATATCGTTGGTGGCGTAAGTCGTAACTTCCAGTTCACGATTCAGCGCTCTTATGATGTTGTAAGCACAGATATGTCTTACAATGTCGGCGCTTCTTCCACTGGAACCTTCCCGATAAGCGGCAGCTTAGTCTCCGTTTCTCAGGGAACACTTACTGTTTCCAAGGATGCTAACTCTCCGGCTAATTACGTTGTTCCTGGCTCTACCAATCAAACTTTGGCGAGCTTTGACTTCGCCGCTGCCGGTGAAGCTGTCCGCATGACTCAATTATCTTTTTCGGTTACGGGTTATGCAGCATCATCTAGTCTTGTTTGGACTAATTTGAAGGTGGTTGATGATCTAGGAGTTCAGATTGGTAATTTGGTCTCTTCTGATTCAGGTACTGGATCATATGCGCTTCAAATGACCAATTTGAATTACATCATTTCTGCTGGACAGACAAGAGTTTTGTCCGTTAAAGCCGATATCGCTTCTGGTTTCGCTGGTTCAATACAGGCAAATTTGACCGGTGGCGCTGCTCAGGGCTATACATCGCTGGCCTCTGTTACTATTCCTTCACAGAATGGTAATCCTTTGAGTGCTGGATCTGCTTCTTTCGCTGCTGCTATCAATAACTCCGTTGGTTCAATTACCACGGTAACTGGTGCTTCTAGTGTTAAAGTTGCATCATTTGTTTTGTCCGCTGGTGCCGCTGAAGGTGCAAACCTCATTGGCGTTACCCTTACAACAAATGCTTCAAACGTTGCTGGTAAATTCCAAAACTTAAAAGTCTTGGATCACAATAGCAATGTTCAGCTTGGTTATACTCAGCCGACTTTGGCTAATAACAATGCATATGTATTTACTGCTTCTAATCCGATAGCCATCGTGGCTGGCGGTAGTGAAATAGTTGATGTTTATGCAGATACTGTTGCCGGACAAACTGTGTCTTCTATGCCCGTTGTCAGCTTAACAGCTGCTTCTGCCATTGGAGCCACTTCGAATGCTAATAAGACTTTAGCTGCTGGTAATAGCAATACAGCTGGTCAATTAGTTACAGTTTCTAGCTCCGGCACATTGAGCGCGGCTAGATCTTCGAATGATCCTTCGTCTCAACAAGTATCTATGGGCTTGTCCGGAATTACTTTGGGTTCCTTCCAATTAACAGCCAGCAATAGTGAAGATATTTCTCTCACCAATGTGACTGTTACTCCTAGCGTTACTACTAACGCTTCCGATCTGCAGAATATTAGATTGGTTTGGAATGGAAACGCTGGTACTCCGATTGCCTCAGTCGCTGGCTTGAGTGGTACATCTACATCGATTCTGTTTAGCCTCGCTTCTAATGCGGCGGTTATACCTCAGAATGGTAATGCCACTCTTAGCGTTGTTGCTGATATTAACAGTGACAGTAATGCTACTGCCGGTGACGCGATTAATGTTACCCTTAATGGTCTTACCTACTCTGGAGTAGCTTCTCGTGCCTCAACATCAACTGTAGCTGGTCTTCCTATCACTGGTGGTGCAACATACACTATTTATAGGACTAGCTTGAATGTGGTTGCTGGACCAGCCGTGTCAGTTGCTTCTCTTGGTGGAAGCGCTGGTTCTCCAATTGCCGAGTTCGTCTTTTCTGCCGGATCAAATTATGATGCTAACTTGAAAACAGTTACATTATCTACCAGTGGTGGTTTGCTTCAGGCGTCTACAACCCAAGTTTTGGGCTTGTATGATTCCGCTGCTCCATCGGTTGTCTTAGCAACTTCAACTGCAACATCTACTAACAATATGGTGTTTACATTGAATGCTGGTAATACTCCTACTGGCTTTGTGATCTCAAAAGGATCCTCAAAGACATTATTGGTAAAACCCGTTCAGAATCCTACCAACTTGGTTGTATTGTCTAGTGGTACGGCTTCTTACCAAGTATCTCTTCAGAATTTCACTTGGTATGATGGTAATCTTTCGAATCCGAACCTTTCAATTGCTCCTAATCAGACAATTGGATTGCCTCTTAATGCCGTATCGTTTAGTACAAGTAACTAGTCTCTTGAGTTCCGACCTTAAAAATCGGAATGACTGCAAAAACTCCCCTTTCGGGGAGTTTTTGTTTTATCTTTTTTATGAATTAACTTTAATTAAGTGGGAATGACAGATATGAAAAATGTAAAAACTACCTACAACGCAATTATTATTTAAAAATATTTTTTAGTGTGTAATAATTCAGGTGCTACCCTAAAGGGTAGCACTTGATAAAAAATAATGAAAAAGACGAAAAGAAAATCTCGCACTAAAGCGTGTTGACGAGTTTTTGCGAACTGATTAGATATTTGAATATACTTTTTCGGTGTTATCAATCATTTTTTTGATGTTGAATTTTTCAATTACAGCTTCTTTTGCTTTCTTGGATAAATCTCTGGCAATTATCGGATTAGCTATTAATCCACCAATAGCATGGGCGAGCGCTTCTGGATTTTTTTGGGCCACCATTAATCCGTTTTCGTGATTTTGAATAATTTCCGGTATGCCACCTGTTTCGGTAACAACTATTGGAACTTCTGCGGTCATGGCTTCTAGTAGAACGTATGGTAGTCCTTCATATATTGAAGACATAGAAAAAATATTAAATGCTCTTAAATATTGCGAATCATTACCGGTTGGAGAAATGATAATAACTCGATCTATAATGTCTAGTTCCTCAATTTTTGATTTTAATTTATATAGATCTGGTCCGCTCCCTAATATAAAAAAGTAGGCATTTGAAATTAGGTTGGCTGCCTCAATGAATGTTTTGTAGTTTTTTTGTTTACTAAGTCTTCCTATAGACCCGATCCATGGCCAGCTCTTATTTATGAGATTGTTGTGTGCCAAACTTTCGCAGCGGCTAATTATATAATTTCTAGCTTCTTTTTTACTAAGAAATTTCATATTGGGATTAATGCCATTATGAATGCTGATCAGTTTGTTTTGGGCGCAAATGTTGTATTTTAATGCCAGATTATAATCATATTCAGAAACGCAAATAATTTTATTTTGGAATTTAGCGGCGAGCCAATGAAGAAAAATATAGAAATGTCTTACAGGGGAGCTTAGTTCGTTGGTTGGATTAAAAACCCAGCCGTGGGCGGTAAAAACTACTTTAGTTTTTTTGGAAGATTTTAGATTAGCTATGGCGGCAGAAATGGCGCCAATAAATCCGGCTTTAGAGCTGTTGAGGTGTATTATGTCTGGCGTTTCGCGTTTTAATATGCGGGCTATTTCAAATACCGCCATCCAGTCATTAAAAAACAGAAACCAGGGAAGGGTTTTGTTGGATAGCCATTTTATGTCTTGGCCGCCATATAGCACATTCGCTTCAAACTTTTTCGCATCTAAATTTTCCGCCAGATCCTTAACATATTTTTGCGCTCCGCCTATTCCGGATTTTGTAAGTATATATAAAATTTTTGTCTTTCTGTTATCCATACTATTTATTATAAAACAATATTCAGAGTAAATTTGTTATAATAGAGTATATTTATGAATATCGCTTTATTCTCACTTGCTTACGGCTCTCTAAACGAAGAAGGAGGAATTGTTGTTGATGAGCTTATTGGCCGCCTTAAAGGCTTTAATTTTAGCATTTTTGCTTATAAATCATATAAAAATCGACTGTTTTTTGATAGGGATGGGAATTTTAATATAACTATTTGGAATAAATTGAGCTATTTTTACGCTGCCTGGCAAGAAGCAGAGCGGATATATCGTGCAAAAAAGTTTGATGCTATTTGGGCAATTAATGCTTCTTATGGTGGAC
>JAJYZL010000035.1:5335-6393 GCA_021799965.1 bacterium
TAAGGCGATACATCCAAAATTACCGTTGCTTTTAACGTTGCAGGGCGATGCAAATATTGATTATTCTTTTTTGTTTGCTAAAAAAATAATAAAGTCAGCCGACTTTATACAATGCAGCAGCCAGTATTTGGCCGATTTTGCGGTAAAAATGGGAGCTAGATGTCCTATTGAGGTTGTTTCTAGCGGCATAGATATTGAGCTATTTCAGACAAAATACAGCGACCAAGAAATAAGATCATTGCGTAGTAATTTAGATATAAGAGAGGACTATGTTATTTTCACCACAGCCAAACTGGTTTATAAAAACGGCATAGATATTTTAATAAGGGCAATATCTAAATTAAAGGAAAAAAGGCCTGGAATTAAACTTTTGATTGTTGGCAAGGGGCCAGAGGATAAAAAATTAAAAGTTCAAAGCAAAAAATTAAAAGTAGACAACAGTGTTTTCTTTCTGGGACTAATACCTCACAAGGATCTGCCGTTATATTTTAGAATATCTGATGTTTTTGTAAGCCCTGCGCGCTTTGGCGGTTCGGGAAATTCTTTGTTGGAATCTATGGCGGCCAGGATACCAGTTGTCGCCACGCCCGAGGGAGGATCCGTTGATTTTCTAAGAGACAAAGAAAATGGCTTTTTTTGTAAAACAGAAGATTCTGATGATATGTCAGATAAAATAAATTTTGTTTTGGGTCATATAGATGAGAGAAAAAAAGTCGTTGCCAATGCGGAAAATTTGGTTAATAAATACTATTTGTGGGATGTAATTTCCGAGAAAATGGAAGAGGTTTTTCGGCGTTTGGTGGCTAAGTAGGCATTTCCCCCGGTCTCCTTAAGGAGACCGGGGGATTAGAAAAGCGTAAAAAATTAGCGACAATAATAAAAAATGAAAAATAACAAAAAAATAAAAAGCGGTAAAGTAAATTTGAATGGCACTATTTTAATTACCGGCGGATCTGGCTATATAGGCTCTCATACTATTATTGAAATGCTTGAGAATACCTCGTTTGATGTCGTATCTATAGACAATCAATCAAATTCTTCTACCAAAACATACAAAA
>JAJYZL010000036.1 GCA_021799965.1 bacterium
TGCACAGTACGCATACCTCACCCTCAAAGCCTTAGAAATTGTTAGAGATTTTTTCTTATTGCCGACAACAGAAGTAATCAATTTTCTTATGGGACTTTTGCTTAAAAAGGCCAAAAGTTTTTCCGCATCGCCTTCAAGCGAGTCCTTGAAGATAGACAGAAGTTTTACATCTTCATTAAGCATACAAACCTCCACTTTTTAATGTTCTATTATTAGAATAATTCTAAAATTAATTCTTTTCAATGAGCGATAAATAATCTATAATCATATCTATGCCAGGTAGTGAAAATTCGGCCTTGCCTGGTGATAATAATTCATAGCCGAATTTCTACTACTTGGTATGAATAAACAATCAAATATTGAAGAAGTTAGGCACTCTTTGTCCCATTTATTAGCGGCTGCGGTATTAAAAAAATATCCAAAAACAAAATTAGGTATTGGTCCAACCATAGAAAATGGTTTTTATTATGATTTTTTATTTCAGAAACCAATAAGCGATGCAGATCTAGCCGACCTGGAAAAAGAAATGCGCCATCTGATCGCCCAAAAACTGGACTTTAAACCGGAAAAAATTACAGCTTTGAAAGCCAAGAAGCTTTTAGCCGGACAAAAATTCAAGCTGGAGCTCATTAAAGAACTGCAAAAAGGAAAATCCCCCATTTCCATATATAGAACCGGGGATGTTTTTCTGGATCTCTGTAAGGGCCCTCACGTCAAAAATACGTCCGAAATAAATCTGGAAGGCTTCAAATTAACTCATATCGCGGGCGCTTATTGGAAAGGCAGCGAAGAAAACCCGATGCTTACCAGAATTTATGGATTGGCTTTTAATTCTAAAAAAGAATTAGAAGACCATCTCAAGATGATGGAAGAGGCAAAAAAAAGAGATCATCGTTTACTCGGAGAAAAATTAAAGATATTTACCTTTAGTGATTTTGTCGGACCAGGACTTCCGCTTTGGCTGCCAAATGGCACTGTAATAGTGGAAGAGTTGGAAAGAATGGCCAAAGAAATGGAACGCAGAGGAGGATACAAGCAAGTCCGAACTCCTCATATTGCTAAAGAAAAAATGTATTTGACGTCAGGACATCTTCCCTATTACGCCGAATCTAATTTCCCTCCGATGGTAATGGAAGAAAACGGCCAAAAAACAAAATACTATCTCAAATCCATGAATTGTCCGCATCACCACCAGATTTTTGCTGCTGAGCCAAAAAGTTATCGTAATTTACCATTACGCTTAGCCGAGTACGGCACTTGCTATCGTTATGAAAAAAGCGGCGAATTATTCGGCTTAATGAGAGTGCGCATGCTTTCAATGAATGATGCCCATATATACTGCACAGAAGATCAATTTGCTGATGAGTTTATGGCGGTTATCAAGATGTATTTGGAATACTTCAAAATTTTTGGCATCAATAAATATGTCATGCGTTTTTCTAAACACAGTAAAGAAGGCCTGGGTAAAAAATACATCAATAATCCCAAACTTTGGAAAAAAACCGAGGACATGGTCAGAAGCGTAATGCTTAAAGAAAATATTCCTTTTGTAGAAGTTGAAAACGAAGCTGCTTTTTACGGCCCGAAAATAGATGTTCAAATTTGGAGCGCCATCGGAAGAGAATTTACTTTAGCTACAAATCAGGTTGATTTTGCCGTACCGGAAAGATTTAAATTAACTTACAAAGATAGCGACGGAAAAGACAAGACGCCAATATGCATACACAGAGCTCCATTGGGTACGCATGAAAGAACGGTTGGTTTTCTTATTGAACATTACGCCGGAGCATTTCCGGCCTGGCTATCTCCGGTTCAAGCAATGATATTGCCCATCAGCGAAAAACAAAAAGTATACGGTGAAAGCGTCTTAAAAGAACTGATTAAACGCGGAATTCGCGCAGAAATGGATGATTCCAACGAAACCTTAGGCAAGCGTATCCGCGCGGCCGAAATGCAAAAAGTTCCATATATTTTAGTGGTTGGAGACCAAGAAATAGAAAATAAGACCGTTGCGGTGCGTGAACGCGAAAAAGGCAATCAAGGAGGAATGAGCGTAGAGGCTTTTGCAGAGATGATCAATAAACAGCGTCCTTATTAATCCGTTTTTTTCACTGTAAAAAAACACCCGGCAACTGACGGGTGTTTTTTATATTAACTTTTATGTTCGAATTGCTTCTCTAATTCATTTCTGGCCTTTTCTACACCCTCCTGGATCTCAACTTCTTTACCGAGTTTTTTCAGGTCCTCTGCCGCTTTCTCCCTAAGCTTTCTTTCTTCAATTGCCTTCCTATTTCTTGCAACTTCGGCATAATTCAACAAAAGTTCTTTTTCCGGCTTTGATTTTGGAACCGGATTAAATCTAAATGATTCAAACATTGTCTTTGAATAACTTTTTTAATGTTTCCGGATTACCTCGGCCTTTTAATGACGCCATAGCTTTTCCAATTAAGAACATAACTGCCTGATCCTTTCCGCCCTTCAAGTCCGCTGCCGCTTTTGGATTATCTTTAAGTATCTTAACCACAAGATCATGGAGGCCCGCTTCATCGGAGATCTGGCCAAGTCCTTCATTTTTTACTATTTCCCTTGGATCGGATCCGGTATCAAGCATTCTGATTATTAAATCCTTTGCTACGCGACTAGAAATTTCTTTGCCGGCTATCATCTCAATAAGATCCGCAAAATTTTCAGGAGTGATCTTACTCTGATCAAAGTTCATTCCCTTTGCCATCAATAAACCCCTCAGATCGCTGGAAAGATAATTTAAGATCAGTTTGATCTTTTCCATATTAGCTTCTTTTTGCTCCTCCTCTTCCAATTCTGAAACTGCATATTCAAAAAAGTTGGACATCTCCCTATTCTCTATCAAAATATTCATCTGATCACCGGAAAGACCATATTCTTCGGCGAATCTTTTTCTTTTGGCATTAGGAAGTTCCGGTATTTCCAACCTTAATTTTTCGATATCAAATCCTTCCTTTGTAAGTGGCGGCAGATCTGGTTCCGGAAAATAGCGATAATCATGAGCTTGCTCCTTAGATCGCTGAGGCATAGTTTTTTGTTTAATATCATCCCAACCGCGAGTTTCCTGATCCACTTTTCCGCCCTCTTCCAGAATTTCTGTTTGTCTTTTTATTTCATAGTTAATGGCATTTTCAAGCGCGCTGAACGAATTAAGATTTTTAATTTCAGCCCTAGTTCCCAATTCTTTTCCAGCACTTATTGAAACATTGGCATCAAAACGCATCTGCCCTCTTTCTAGATCGGCTTCAGAAACTCCCAAATATCGCAAAATAAGCTGAAGCTCCCTGCCATAAGCCGCAGCTTCCTCGGCGCTATGCATATCAGGTTCAGAAACTAACTCCATAAGAGGAACTCCGCCTCGATTAAAGTCTACATATGTAGAATCATCACCTTTTTCGCCATGTACCAATTTACCGGCATCCTCTTCTAAGTGAACTCTGTTTATTTTTACGACTTTTTCGCTGCCTAAACGACTGGAAATGTTTAGGCTTCCGCCCTTTACTATTGGTAAATCAAACTGGGATATCTGATAGCCTTTTGGCAAATCTGGATAAAAATAATTTTTTCTATCAAATTTAAAATTTTCGTTAATTTCACCGCCAATAGCTAAGCCAATTTTTATCATAAATTCCACCGCCTTTTTGTTTAAAACCGGTAAAACGCCAGGGTGTCCAAGACAAACCGGGCAAACATTTGTGTTTGGTTTTTTCTCACCAGCATCATTGGGACAATCACAAAAAACCTTAGTTTTTGTCTTAAGCTCCGCGTGAATTTCTAAACCTATTGTCGGAAAATATTTAGACATCTTTTATATGATTTATTTTAACACAATAACACAATAAAAATAAAAGCCGCCTCATAATGAGGCGGCTTAGTTACACACCCAACTAGGAAACAACTTTTTTAACTATTTTCCATACCTTTTCGTGGACTTCATCTATAGATAACATCCTCCCATTTTCAACACATTCCACCAACACGAAGTTCTTTGGAAATAACTTCGCTATTTCTAAATAAACCATTTCGGCGTGTTTTAAATGTTTAATGTCGGCCTCGTGAATATCTCTCTTCTTACCATTTGCATACTTGCGCATGGCTTTGCTTTTCTTATCCACAAAACTCTGCGCAATTTCTGCCGGCACGTGAAGAATAATATTTATATCCGGCTTAGGAATGCCAAGAATTCCGAACTCTAGTTCATCTAACCATTTAAAATATTCTCGTCTTCCTTTTTCGGTCTTTATTTTTCCGCCTTGATGACCCATATTGGAGCCGATGTATCTATTTGAAATGCATATCTTGCCTTCTTTTTCAGCTTGCCTTATAGAAAAACCGGCATCAAACCTATCAAGCGCATAGAACAAAGATCCTTTTTTAGGACCCACATCATCAGCGCTTCCGTAGTTGCCATTCAAATATTCCCTAACAAAGAAAGAAGACGGTTTATCGTATTGTGGAAAATCAAATTTTGCAATTTGCTTACCGATCTTAAGAAGCTTAGCTGCAAGCTTTTCGAATTGCTTAGTTTTTCCGGAACCATCGGTTCCCTCAATAACTATAAACTTACCTTTTTTTATTTTTTTCATGCTATCTCCTAATTATAACTCTTATTTTAATATCAAAAAAACTGTTTTTTATTATAATCATTAAAATGCTATTGGCAAATTTTTAAAACAGATGTAGGTTAATATTAGAACATTTAAAGGAGGAAATATGTCCGAGGGTGGAAAAATATACTCTTTAGAGGAATGCATTCTTGCTATTCGCAGCGATCCAGACAGCGCGTACGGTTTCAGCAACAAAAATGTACTGAACATATTTCTAAACACCGAAATAAAATCGGAGTTAGATATAGAAAGATTACTAAAAGAAATGCTTTCTTTTAGAGTCGAACTTATAGATAGAATCTGTGAAGAACTATCTAAAAAAAGAGCAGCGCTCAAAAACAAAAAACCGCCTAAATAAGGCGGTTTTTCTTGTGTTAAAAGTTTTACTTCTCTACCTCAATCCCCATATTTTTAGCGGTTCCTTCGATAATCTTCATAGCCGCTTCAACATCATAAGCATTAAGATCTATCATTTTTCTTTCTGCGATCTTTCTAATGTCTTCTTTGGTAACTTTACCAACTTTCTGAGTTAAAGGATTTGCAGCTCCTTTTTCAATACCAGCCGCTTTTTTAAGCAATGCCGAAGCTGGAGGGGTTTTAAGCTTAAAATCAAAAGTCCTGTCTTCATAAATGGTAATTTCAGCCGGAACTACATCACCTATCATTTCCTTGGTAGCATCATTGAATTTTTTGCAAAAATCCTGAATATTAACACCGTGAGGACCAAGTGCCGTACCGACCGGAGGGGCTGGATTGGCCTTGCCGGCTTCCAACTGAAGTTTTAATGTTGTTTTTATTGGTTTTGCCATATTTTTAAATATTTATTTTATTAACTTACACAAATAAGAGGTATATATCTGTGTTTTTATAATTATATTTTTCTTATCTGTAATGAATCAAGCTCAACCACGGTATCTCGCCCGAAGATTGGAACCAAAACTTTTATCTTACCCTTTTCTTCATCAACTTCGGAAACTTTAGCATCGTAATCTTTAAAAGGCCCATCTGTAATTTTAACCATCTCACCGACATGCACATCAACTTTAAATTTAGTTTCTTTGCTGCCCATTCTAGCCATAAGAACATCAATATCTTCTTTAGAAAGCGGAATTGGAGTTGTAGAATCGGGGCCTACAAAACCAGTGACTCTTGGCGTGTTTCTGACAACATACCACGAATCTTCTGTTAATATCATATCTACCAAAACGTATCCATGATAGATTTTTTCTTCGGCTACTCTTCTTTTACCGTTTTTTATTTTAACCTTTGTTTCTTTTGGGACTAAAATATTAAAGATCTTATCATTCATAGCCAAAGAATCAACTCTCTGTTTTAAATAACGAGCAACGGCGTCTTCGTATCCGGAATAAGTATGAATAGCATACCAATGTCTTTCTTTCTTTTCTTCTTTTGTTTTTTCTCCACCCACGGGCGGAAGTCCTTTTTTAAGTTCCATTTTAAATTATGAGAATTTTAAATGAATAATTCCAATGCCTTGGTGAATCCATAGTCCAAAGCTCCTAAATAAGCGGCGACAATTAAAGAAACAAAAATATAGAAAATCGCTCTTTATAATTCCTTATTTTTTTACCTTTGCTAATGCCCGTTTTGGATTTTTATCAGTCATAGCAGCGCTTAAAGGCAATTTCTTCTTAGCGGCTTCCTATATTGGATTAGCAGCTTGCATGGA
>JAJYZL010000037.1:0-4276 GCA_021799965.1 bacterium
TTTTTCTACAACCAAAGCATCTTGGTCAACCTTTTTATTGTTAACCGCATTAGCAATGGCAGATTTAAGAAGCTTTAAAATAGGATCAGCGGATCTCTTTGATCCGAGCATCAATTGAGCCTCAGCTTCATTGGCGGTCATTCCTTTTATAAGATTGGCAACTAACCTCGCTTTACGCGGAGCTATGTGCAAATGTCTAAGTTTTACAGTTTCTCTAATCATATTTTAAAATTTATTTCTTTGCGGCAGGAGCAGGAGAAGCAGCCGGTTTCATCGCGGCAGCAGCTTCCAAATCACGCTGCATTTTACCTCCGTGCTTAACAAATTTTCTGGTAAGAGAAAATTCGCCAAGTTTATGTCCGACCATTTCTTCTTTTACAAGCACTTCAATAAAATTCTTACCGTTGTGAATGCCCAAAATAAAACCAACCATTTCCGGGGCGATGACTGAATCTCTTGACCATGTTTTAATAACGGTCTTATCGCCGATTTTTAGTTTAGAAACTTTTTTCAGTAATTTTGGGTCAACAAACGGCCCTTTATTGCTTGATCTGGACATATAATTTTTATATTATTTTTTCCTTCTTTGGATAATAAGTTTACCCGACCTCTTCTTTTTATTGCGAGTCTTGTGTCCTCCGGTAATATTACCCCAAATATCTTTCGGTCTTCTTGTTCCTCTCTGTGTGCAGCCTTCACCACCACCGTATGGATGATCGCAAGGATTCATAACCTTTCCGCGGACAGTCGGCCTTATACCCATATGCCTGGAACGGCCAGCCTTACCGATAACGGTCAAACTGTGGTCAGGATTGGAAACTTGGCCAATAGAAGCCAATGATTCCGCCAAAACTTTTCTTACTTCACCAGAAATAAGTTTCAAATTAACATGTCTTCCTTCTTGTCCCAAAACTTCTGCAAATGAACCTGCTGACCTGATCATTTTTCCGCCCTCACCAGGTGAAAGCTCGATATTGTGAACCTGATAACCGATAGGAATATTTTTTATCATCAACCTATTTCCATTTTTAAGAGGAGCATTGGCTGAAGTAATAATCTCGTCGCCAACCTTCAAATCTTTTGGCGCCAAAATATACTGCCTTTCTCCATCAGCGTACAAAACTAAAGCTATAAAAGCTGTTCTGTATGGATCGTATTCGATAGTCTCAACTTTTCCAGGAATGTCCATCTTGCTCTGATTAAAATTCACCATCCTGTAAACTCTCTTATTTCCTCCGCCCTGATGACGCATTGTTATTCTGCCCTGACTGTTTCTGCCGGCATGCTCCTGCAATTTTTTAGTCAAAGACTTAAAAGGCGCGGTCTTAGATAGAACGCTATAATCGACAACGGTCATCTGTCTTCTTGATGGAGTTGTAGGTCTAAAGCTTTTCATAAAATTATTGTGGTAGTATATCTAATTTTTGTCCTTTTTTCAAAGTGACAATGATTTTTTTATATCCGGGTTTTGTGCCGATGCTGTTACCCAAGCGCCTCGTTTTGGATTTCACGTTTATAACATTGGTTTTCACAATCTTAACATTATATTGGGATTCGATGATCTTTTTCACTTCGTTCGCGCTGGCTTTTTGATCAACCAAAAAACTATATTTGCCAAGATCTGCGCCAAGCATGGCCTTTTCTGTTATTATTGGATTTTTTATTAAAAATTTATTCATAGTGAGTTTATCGAACTATTTGCCATATTTTTCAAGTGTTGGTTTATCCATTAAAACATTTTTAGAATTCAAAAGCTCATAAGCATTAAGATTTTCCGGCATTAATACTTTAACTCTGCTCAAATTTCTGAACGACAGACTCGCATTCTTATTGTCTTTACCGATCAATATTAAAGCCGACTTTCCACCAGTTATTCTTTTTACCATACCGCTGACTGCTTTAGTTTTCGGAGAAGACAGTTCAAAACTTTCAACAAGCATAAGCTCTCCTTCTTTTGCTTTCTTGGAAAGCACAGAAAGCAAAGCCTTCTTAAGCATTTTTTTGTTTATTTTTTTGGAAAAGTTCCTTTCTTTTTTAGGACCAAAAGTGACACCGCCGCCTTTCCATAAAGGAGATCTGGATGAACCGGATCTTGCGCGACCAGTACCCTTTTGTTTCCAAGGCTTTTTACCTCCACCGCGAACTTCACCCCTGCCTTTTGTATTTGCTAAAACTTGTCGAGCATTGGCCAGAATAGAATCAACTACTTGTTTAACTAATAATGGATTCCATTTTTCCATTAAAAACTTCGGCATCTCCATTTCGCTTTTAACTTCTCCTTTTTGGTTGTAAATATTTAAGCTTGCCATATTGATTAATAATTACTATTTCGTAATTGCCGATTTTTTAATTTCAACATCACTCCTGTTATATCCCGGAACAGATCCGTGTATTAACACTAATCCGCCTTCTTTATCCAGGGAAACTATTTTCAAATTTTTGATGGTTTTGCTGGCTCCGCCCGTTCTTCCGGCCATTTTACGTCCCGGCAAAACACGCTGAGGAGCGGTACTGCCGATAGAACCCGGGGCTCTCAATCTATTTTTCTGACCGTGAGTTTGCGGACCGCCGCCAAAAGAATATCTTTTGACAACACCCTGCCAACCCTTGGCTTTGGTAACACCGGAAACTGTTATGAGCTCACCCTCCTTCAATCCTTCAATATCTTCTTTTTTAGCCAGCTTAATAACCGATACCGGGTAAACGATATCGTTCTTGAAGATCTGACTCATTTTAATTTTTGTTCCTTTGATCTTTTCCATTGTTTCTTTAAAAAAATAATTCGAGACAATCTCGAATTATTTTTTAAACAGTGTTCTTATATTACACCATTTTAATTTCTATTTCAACCCCTGATGGCAAGTTGAGATTAGAAAGCGATTCGATGATTGCTGAGTTTGGGTTAAGTATATCTAAAAGTCTCTTGTGAACCCTCAGCTCGAATTGCTCCCTTGAATTTTTATCAATAAAAGTTGAGCGATTAACGGTATATTTTTTGAATTCCGTTGGCAGAGGGATTGGCCCTACGATCTCGGCATCTTGCCTCTTGGCAGTTTCTATAATCTGCCTGCAAGTATTGTCTATCAATTTATGATCGTAAGCCTGAATCCTTAACCTCAATTTTTCTTTTTCAATGTCTTTTTTTACCATGTGCTAATTCACTATGTTTTATTTAGTGATCTTGGTAACAGCTCCGGCACCGACAGTTTTGCCACCTTCGCGGATAGCAAAGCGCTGTTTTTCCTCTAATGCAACTGGAGCTATCAACTTAACCTGGAATTTAACTGTATCGCCAGGCATAACCATTTCCATTCCTTCCGGCAAAGTAACTTCTCCGGTAACGTCTGTGGTTCTGATATAAAACTGCGGCTTATATCCTTTGAAGAACGGAGTGTGTCGTCCACCTTCCTCCTTGCTCAAAATATAAACTTCAGCTTCAAACTCGGTATGAGGAGTGATGCTTCCCGTCTTGGCCAAAACTTGACCGCGTTCTACATCTTCCTTCTTAAGACCTCTTAAAAGAACACCGACGTTATCTCCGGCTCTACCTTCATCCAAAATCTTTTGGAACATTTCAATACCGGTAACGACTGTTTTGGCGGTCGGCTTCAAACCAACAACCTCAACTTCTTCGTTAACTTTAATTACACCTCTTTCTACCCTACCAGTAACAACGGTACCTCTTCCTTCAATAGAGAAAATATCTTCTATTGGCATAAGGAACGGCTTATCGATTGCGCGGACTGGATCAGGAATATATTCATCCAAAGCTTTAACCAAATCTAAGATCGGCTTAGCGTCGGCTTCATCGGCAGATTTTACAGCCAATGCTTTTACGGCAGAACCTCTGACGAATGGAGTGTTGGCTCCATCAAAATGATATTTAGTAAGAAGCTCTCTGACTTCTGATTCAACGAGATCAATGAGTTCTGGATCATCAACCATATCGCACTTGTTTAAAAATACAACAATTTTAGGAACACCTACTTGATAAGCAAGCAAGATGTGCTCTCTGGTTTGAGGCATCGGACCATCAGCGGCAGAAACAACGAGAATTGCGCCATCCATCTGAGCGGCACCGGTGATCATGTTTTTGATATAATCAGCGTGTCCTGGAGCATCGATGTGAGCATAGTGTCTCTTCTCTGATTCATATTCAGAGTGGTGCAAAGCAATTGTAATACCACGAGCCTTTTCTTCGGGCGCGTTATCAATTTGATCAACTCCTTCTTCTTTTTTCGCCCAGCCCTTCAAATAAAGGACGTGAGTGATAGCG
>JAJYZL010000037.1:4286-6224 GCA_021799965.1 bacterium
TTGCTTTTTCTGCCATATTTTTATTTTATTAATTTTATTTTTTTAATAGTAATATCTATTTTAGTATAAAATAGAACTTTTTGTCAAATGAAAATATTGATTATTTCTTGCCTTCCACGATCTGCTGAGCAACATTAGCAGAAACTTCGGCATAGTGATCGAATTCCATCGTGAAATTTCCTCTGCCTTGGGTCATTGAACGAAGCTTTGTGGCATATCCGAACATTTCAGAAAGCGGAACCTGTGCATCAATAACTTTGATATTCATTCTGTCGCTCATCGCTTCGATCTTTCCTCTCTTAGAATTGAAGTCGCCAGTAATATCACCCATGTATTCTGTCGGGGCCAAGCTTTGAACTTTCATTATAGGCTCAAGCAAGATCGGTTTAGCTTGAGAAGCGGCGGTCTTGAATGCCATTGATCCGGCAATTTTGAAAGCAGCCTCTGAAGAATCTACGTCGTGATAGGAACCATCATATAGAGTAACCTTGATGTCCACCATCGGGAAACCGGCAACAACACCCTTCGCCATTGCTTCCACTATACCTTTTTCAATAGGTGAAATAAATTCTTTCGGGATCGCGCCTCCTTTAATATCATTAACGAATTCAAAACCTTTTCCTTTTTCAAGCGGCTCGATCTTAATGCGGCAATGTCCATATTGTCCACGACCTCCTGACTGCTTGATATATTTTCCTTCGCCGTCAGCTTCTTTCTTGATAGTTTCTTTATAAGCAACCTGCGGTCTGCCGACATTAGCTTGCACGCTGAATTCTCTTTTCATTCTTTCAACCAAGACATCTAAGTGAAGCTCGCCCATACCAGCAATGATAGTTTCTCCCGTTTCCGCATCTCCACTAACACGGAATGTCGGATCTTCCTCAGAAAGCCTTCTTAAGGCAATACCCATTTTTTCCTGGTCAGCTTTGGTCTTCGGCTCGATCTTCATAGAAATAACCGGCTCCGGAACAGAAATCTTTTCCAGAATAATAGGAGAAGATTCGTCGCAAAGAGTATCTCCGGTTGTGGTATCTTTCAAACCCACGATGGCGCCCAAATTACCGGCAGAGATTTCTTCAACTTCTTCTCTGTGGTTGGCGTGCATTCTCACCAAACGGCCGACTCTCTCTTTTGTATTTTTTGTTGAATTTAAAATATAGCTGCCTTTTTTCAAAACTCCGGCGTAAACCCTGAAATAGGTTAAGCTGCCAACGAAAGGATCTGCGGCAATTTTAAAAGCCAAAGCGGTAAGCGGCTGATCATCGGAAGCCGGTCTTTCAATGGTTCCACCGGTTTTCGGATCGATACCTTTTGTCGGAGGCAGATCTAACGGAGACGGCAAATAATCAACGACTGCGTCAAGCATCAATTGAACGCCTTTATTTTTCAATGCTGATCCGGTCAAAACAGGGATCAACTTAACGGACAGAGTTGCTTTTCTCAAAACTCTTTTCAGATCTTCCAAGGAAGGCTCTTTTCCTTCCAAATAATCGGACATTAATTTATCATCGTTCTCAACGATCTTTTCAATAAGTTCGTGCCTCCATTTTTTGGCATCGTCCACCATATTTTCCGGAATTTCTGACTCAATGATATTTTCACCTTTATCACCTTCAAATCTGTACGCTTTCATGCGAAGCAGATCAACCACGCCTTCAAAAGCGCTTTCGGATCCTATAGGCAACTGAAGAGCTATCGCATTTGGATTCAATCTCTCGCGTATGGATTTAAAACTATTTTCAAAACTGGCGCCCAAACGGTCCATTTTATTTATAAAACAAATTCTCGGAACATTATATTCGTCGGCATATCTCCAGTTCGTTTCCGATTGCGGTTCAACACCGGATACACCATCAAATACAACAACGGCGCCGTCTAAAACACGCAAAGATCTTTTAACTTCAATGGTGAAGTCGATGTGCCCCGGAGTATCAATAA
>JAJYZL010000038.1 GCA_021799965.1 bacterium
AAAGGTACAAACAAACGGAATGAAGCCCCAAGCTCAGGTCTGCGCTCAATTACCCAGTGAGTGGATTTATTTTCCATTCTTATCAACGCACCGGTATCGGTATCGAAAGCAACGAGAAGTTTGTTGTCTTGTAAAACTACTTCACGCGCTAAAGCATACTGACTTGCCGAAGCAACAATTATAAATATTACGGCAATAAACCTAACGGAGTTAGTTAAATTTGGTTTCATAAATTTTATTTGTTGATAGTTGATATCAGAAGATTAATTTGAAGATAAGCACCTACTTTTAAGTTTGAACTTGAGTTATATTTTTTCCGACCTGTTATTAGGCATAACTTTGATTCCAACCGATTTAGTACCCAGAGAAGAATGAATTGCTTCGATGCTAATTTCCCCTGAACTATTCGGCGCTGTCTTTTAGAAGAAATGGATTGTCACCTACAATTTCTCCCAGACCTTTTATTTTAGATGTAACTTTTCCACCGGCAAAAAGACGGGCTTCGCCAAATTTATCCGCGACTTTAAATTCCAGCCTGGTTGCATCTGAGCCGTCACCTATTAATTCCGTGTCATCTGCTTTCAGATAGAATTTATCTTGAGATGCATCGGATGAAGAAGATTTTGACAGTACCAGCTTAACACCGGCATATCCATCAATGCGAAGCTCAGGATGATTAGTCCCGTCAATATCAAGACCCACAAAGAAAGGCAGATACTTTAATGCGGGAAGTTAATCGAATCCGGATAAAGTGTCTTGTACAGTTTCCTGTATATAAACAATTCCAACCGTTCGCAGTTGGAAAAGATGGTTGCATTTTTACCAGGTCCATTCGGTGTTTTGGAACCGAAATCCCAATAGAAATTTGGTTGAATTACAGCACAAACTTTAGGGCTGACTTGCGCCTGGTAGAACGATGCACCCAGTTTCGGAACCCGGAAAACATCTGCCGCCGGGATATTTCACATTATTATATGGATTGACCAGGCTTGCATATTCAAACCCGCACCAGGCAATCACTCCACATGCGTGAGTTGGCGGCAGCTTTGCTGTGTGCCTGAGCGTGCCGCAGTGCTTGCTGCTCTTGCACCGTAACGTCTCCTGCACTCTTCGGGAAGTGCAAAGTGCCGGCGATAAATCCAAACATTCTCCCAATCCGAAGGTTCCCAGTTTTGCCAGGAAAGTTTGCTTACACAATGCGGCAAAGTAACTTTTAAGAAATTCTTATCATCCTATAATGGTTTTAAAGCCTCTGCGCTAAACTTACCTCCAAATAGCCAACTCTAATCCATTGAAAACTCGTAAAGTGCCGAACCTGTCTAGGAAATTTCTCGGGGCTTCAATATAAAGCCACCCAGTATAGAACTTGATGCAATGGCTGCGGTTCCTAATACACATGTCTGGATAAATTTCCTGGGCGATAAATTGTGCGACTCTGTTAAATCATTTTTCATAATTTATTAGGCTCTTACTTGATTGTGTTTACTTTTCATTTGGGACTAACAACTGGAATTTCATCTAGCTCTTTTTTAATATTATCCTGCGATTCACCTTCTATAACCCGGCGTTCGTTTCTCATCCTTTCGGCAACTTCCTCAAAACTTTGCCGGGCTGGCGGAGTTGACAAACTCACTATAACATGTGCAAGTAGCACTGCAATTGAGGCGGGAATTATCGGATCGCTCCAAAATTTTACTAGTGCCGGAACAAAGATTACAATAAGTGAAACTACAGGTGTAATTACTAAAGCCGATATTGCGCCTTGCCACGTTGAACGCTTCCAGAAGCGCCCTAGTAAAATGATAACAGCCAAACCACCCATCGTTAGAGGAAGAAATTTAACAACGAACCCTACTATACTTCCTATATATAATGCCAATGTTGTTGAAAGAAAAAATGCGAATACCAATGCCCACCTTGCAACCATGACCGATCGTTTTGGATATTTGCCGGTGACCAAAGGATAAATGTGGCGAACGAAAAATGTTCCGGCAGCCGCTGCATTTCCATTTGCTGCTGATGACATTCCTGAAACCACAGACATTACTACAAAAGCTGCAAGCCATGGCGGAAGTACGTTCATTACCAGCCAGGGAAGAGTTTGGTCAACAACAGGAAGATGAGGATTAATATGAAATGTGTACATGCCTATAATCCCGATTACAACCGAGAAGACTATCACGATCAAACCTGAAGTAACCATACTCCACTTTGCACCGGTTTCTGTTCGGGCACTGTACATTGTAAGCCTGCGTCCCGGATCGGCAATAGGATTCAACGTCAATACTAAAATTAAACTAATTACATTCCAAGTACCGAGGGACGAAGTGCCAAGGAACGAAAAATAAGCGGCTGGTACTGTCTGTCGCAGTCCCGCAAGCCCACCTGCCGCGTTCAATGCCGAGTGCATTAGAAAACCAAAGCCAAAAAAAAGTATGATTGTTTGTAGAACATCTGTATATACTACAGCCTTCAGTCCGCCGGGAATCGAAATCATTGCTTTAGCTGAGCCGGTCACTACCACGCAAACTCTTGGATCCAACCCGGTGACAGCGCCCAGAACAGCAGCCCCGCCCATGATCTGGACTGTCAGCCAGCACAGTTGCGACAAAAAAAAAGAAACGTTGGAAAACTCCGCCACCACGCGGTTCCCTTCATAGTAGCATGCTACTTCTTCGCTAAGAGTCATAAATTTGTAGCGACGCATTTTCGCAAAGAAAAGTCCCGTGAGCAAAGTGCCAAGTCCCAATCCGATTGGATAAGCGCTTCCTGCCCAGCCATGCTGATAAGCTAAACCGGAGCCTCCAATTATTACTCCGGTGCCAATGCAAGTACCGACTATAGTCCCCGTGAGAACCCAGAACGGAAGCCCGCGCCCAGCCATAAGGTAATCAGTAGGTTTTCTGACCCGTGCCATCATAAAAAACGAAACGACCGTCGTTAAAATGACATAAATAACCAGTCCGATAAGTATTGCAGTTTGTGCTGTCATTTCATTTCATAATTAATTTTTTAAAAATGTTTAAGACTATTCGGTGCAATTCAAATCTGCTTTCAATTCTCTTTTATTCTTTCGTTACAAACTTACTCTTCGAATCGTTGTTTCTTTACGTAAAAGATACACAATTACTTTCACTTTTTTAGAATCAAGTAAAAGTATAAATGGGATTTAAAAGTTCTTCAAGATTCGACTGCAACTGTACCTGAATATTAACCAACTTGCCTCATGGTGCTAAAATTTTAACGATTGCAGCGGACGCAGCAGGCACTTTCACCATAAAGAGATCGGCTTTGGCTGATTTAATTGGAGTCCACTTCCCCTGCCATTGTCCATCGTTATTTATGACTGAACCGCCAAGCGTAATGTCATCGGTTGCTGAAATGAGGGCTTGAAATGCAATTTAGATAGTGTCTGGTCGGAAAAGCCCAAAACTCAAAAAACACAAATATCAATATGGAGTTTTGTTGAATAATACGCTAGAATTTTTCTCTTACCAACGAATATAATACCTGTTTTGCGACAATTTATTTAGATGTTGGGAGACATTTATTCGGAAGGAAACTGGTATCCACAAAGATTTTTTTTCCTCTTTTTCTTTTTATTTTTACGCTTTGATCTGGTAGCTTAAGCTGCTCTTGGCAGGAGTCTAAGTTGTACATCTGCTTCAGAAGCAGCAATGAGGCCATCAACCTTATCGGTTTAGCTGGCCGACCAAATTCTACATAGTATTTTGCAAATGCTTTTTCTAACTCTTTCCAGGCAATCCTTTCTGACAACTGATACAACGGTTCTTTCGGATTAAGCATTTCTTTAAAACCAGAGTACAGAAATGTTTGTTGATCTTGATCGGGTGCGTTGCTTTTCATTTGATCCCATTTTTTTTGTCAATTATTCTGCAAGATTTTCACTACAATTTATTTAAATCTTGCAATATCTCACAACTCTTTTTCCCTCTCTTCTTTTATTTTTTCCCTGCTTTACTAAGATTATAGACTTTATAAGGATCGACTATTTATCCAAACAAGAAATTTGGGTTTTTAAGGGCTGACTTGTTAAGATAAAAAATAAACTTTTTCTACCTTAAATTCAATGACTTTTTCTGCCTTAACTCCTTTTCTCACAATAATTTATTCGTTACCGTCCAGATACTATATGGGGTTTTTCCTGTTTTTTATTTGTTTTTTATCGCTATTCTAACTTTTCTCTCCTGTTTTCTGCCCAAACTATCATAATTGTGTCGAAGTTGGGCTAGCTGATTCTTTTTGGTTAATAATTCTAAGGAATAAAATTCTGCCATATTTCAAACTTATCTTGAGGTTGGGACACATACAAAAAAGCGTCCGGATCTTCTTCGAATATAGAATAAATTGGGATGCCCTTTTTTATGCCCAACGATTGGTAAAGCTCAGGCTGTTTCCTGTGAAGTCGAGTAGGTTGGTAATTATCATTAGTTATCCAATCAATCTCTCCGGTTTTATTAATAATCGGAAACCAGGCAAGTCCTTTGTGGGCACGAACACGATTATATTCAAACCCAAAATCTCGGTCGCACCAGGCACCAAAAGTTAAAGGTTCATTGGGATCGGCACTAATAGTAGCATGAGCCCAATCAGGTGGAACAATTACTACTTCACCGGGACAGGCTTCAACAGCAAAACAACGCCCAGGATTATCGTTGGCTGTTTCCTGCATGTATATGATAGCCTTACCTAACCATATTTCATATACTTCCGGCGGCGACATAGTGTTATTTCGAGTTTTCTTATGAATATGTCCCTGGCTCCTAACTGGTTCATTACCCAATCGCCCTTTTGCATAAGTAACCACTCCAAACAACAGGTTCCGTTCAAGAAGTAACTGTTTATGCCTCTCTTTTCCTACACCCATTGCAATTGAGTAAACAGGGTCAGGACCGGAACAATCAGGATCAAGTAGACTCTTTCTAATGGAATCGAGGGTGCGGTACTCTACTTTAGGTCCTAAACAATCCTGCCCATACTCAAAGCCCATTGGATTAGTAATAGGTTTAATATCAAGTCCCGGATAAAATTTTAATGTTTGATTCTTCATTTTTATGTTCTTTTAACCATGATTTTCTCTAATTCCTCCAGGCTTTTCCCGTTTGTTTCAGGAAGTTTACTAATAATAAATATGAGCATCAGTACGCACATTATATCGAAAATCAAGAAAGCAGCACCTCCGCCAAGATGGTTTAATATTGCAGGAAATGTAAGAGTTACAACAAAATTAGCACTCCAAAGCGCAACAATTGCAATTGACATTGCTTTACTTCGTATTTTATTTGGGAAAATTTCAGATATCACAACCCAACTCACCGGGCCGAGAGAAGCGGCAAAAGAAGCTATGTATGTAAGAATAAAAAAGAAAATCACATAACCCCCAAGTTTATTAAGATAATAAGCAACAGTAATCACCGTAAGGGAAGTAATCATTCCGACAGCGCCGCCGATTAACAATGGTTTTCTACCCCATTTATCAATCCATAAAATAGCCACTAGTGTCATGTCAACTCTGTAAAGTCGGATAAAGGCGCAATAATTTTATGCGAGCATCTTTCGCCGTAAATTGCCAATTAATTTTTGCGTTCCTATTATTTCGATGCTTCTGCCATGCATTTGCCTGTTTGATAACAGTTGCTATTTTATCTATCCTTCTATTCAAGCACTGTCCATTAAGGACGTTTAATTCAATTTCCGCCATGTTTAACCAGCTGCCGTGTTTTGGTGTGTGTACAAACTGAAACCTATCCCATAATGTTTTTGCTTTTTCAGGTGTAAATACTTCATAAAGCGATCCTGGCTTATGCGTATTCAGATTGTCCATAACCAAGATGATCTTCTCGGCTGTTTCATAGATTTTAGAAATTTCTTCAAGAAAGATCGCCCAGTCTTGTTTTGTTCTTCTTCCAGTAATTTTAACATACCTTTTTCCCA
>JAJYZL010000039.1 GCA_021799965.1 bacterium
AAATTCTTTTTTATTTTTTTCTGCCCCACATATTCATCCCAATGCGACGGCCTCAAAGCCAAATCTATCACCTCATCTCCTGTCTGCTTGTTTGTGATTTTATTAGTCATATTCTTTATTTGTCATTCCGGGCTTGACCCGAAATCATGATCTGGATTCCCGCTTTCGCGAGAATGACAGAATTACCCTGCCCTACCTTAAAAATACCAAATTTTGCCCGTCATTGCGAGTGCTGCCGAAGCCCTGCCTGCCGGCAGGCAGGAATCTATTGAATTACAATATTGCCACCTCACAGATTCTTCACAACGACTAAAACTGTAATATTTCTTGAATTATTTCGTTATAAATGTTGACTCTTGTAAAGGTCTTGACAAATATCGTTAGTTGTGCTAACATACTTGTATCATTAAAAAATAAATAGTGTAATGACCTGTGGGCGGGAATTGATTTTATATGGAAGATTTGGCTCCGGCGAGGTCTCTCCTATATGCAGTTCTAACCTTTTTAAAAAATTTATTTTTGAAAAGCCCTACAAACCTGTGTCGCTGCCGCGACATATTTGCCCACAGATCATTACACTCTTTCTTTGCCCGTCATAGCTTTAGCGAAGACGGGACACTTAAACCTCTGCCGAGGTTTTTTTGTTTTTATTTTGATTTTAATTTTCTAATAATACGACCAATGATTACAAACACGCTTAAGACCGATATTATTAATAATGCTGGCAAGTAGATATAGGCTAAAAAATTTAAAAATAAAACCGTTAGTCTATCATGACCGCTTCCCCATCCACTCATCCCAATAAAAATAACGGAGATAGCGCCCAAAATAATGCTTAACAATAAAGCCAAAATATACCCAAGTATCTTATTATCCAACACAATAAAAGCAACTAAACAAGAGGCTCCTATTAATCCTATACCCACGGAAATACTGCTTGGAGTAGGAGAAAGGATGATTAATAACAAAAAAGCAAAAGATTGTAAAAACAATAATCCTGCCACAAGCCAATGAACCACTAAATCAAATTTAGTGTTGTTTTTGGCTTCTACCACAATTTCTTTTTTTAATGTGTTCTTATAAAGAATTTCTTGAATATCCTCCTTTTTATAACCCTGTTTAACTAAATCTTCGAGTATTTTTTCATTTGTCGCCCATTCATTATCTTGAATATATTTAATTTTTTTCTTTAATTCCTCGTTCATATTATTAATGATTATTTTTTAACACAAGTCTAGATTGTCACGTCGCAGACTCCTCACAATGACTACGCCCCCAACTCTTCCAACGGCCCCGTAACTTTTTCCACCTCGTCGAAAGTGGTCAGCCCCTGGATAACTTTCAAAACTCCATCCTCCTGCATATTCACCATTCCCTCTTTTTCTTTGGCAAATTCATCTATTTGGATCTCTCCTCCGCCGGTAGTTAAGATCTCTTCGATCTCTTTCGTAATTTTCAAAAGCTCATAAATACCAACCCTACCCTTGTATCCAGTGCCTCCGCATTTTTCACAACCAACCGGTTCGTAAATATCAAAATTTTTGTAATCTTCTTTATTTACTCTGGCCGGAAGCTTAGAAACAAATTTTTCTAATTTACCTTTCATTTCATCAGAAATGACTGCTTTTTTCTTGCAGTCAACGCAAAGTCTTTTAAGAAGACGCTGGGCAATTATCAGATTCATTGCCGGACCGATACTGGTTGTTTTTACGCCCAGATCCTCAAGTCTCGGAATAGCTCCGGACGCACGATTAGCGTGGACGGTAGAAAACACTAGATGTCCCGTCAAAGACGCCTGTATGGCAATTTCCGCTGTTTCCTTATCTCTAATTTCACCTATCAAAATAATATCCGGATCTTGCCTCATCATTGATTTGAGTCCGTTCGCAAAAGTGTAATCTGCTTCCGGATCGACTTGGGTCTGCTCAATTCCTTCCAGGTGATATTCAATAGGATCTTCAATGGTAATTATTTTGCTGTCGGGCGAAGCCTTTTCTTTTAAAAATGCATAAAGTGTGGTCGTTTTACCGGAACCAGTGGGACCGGTATTTAAGATCATTCCATTCGGACGCTTAAGTTCGGTTTCTACTATTTTCAGATCATCGGCGCGGAAACCAAGCTGAGCCATAGATAAATTAATAACCTCTGGATCCAAAACCCTCATCACTATAACCTCTCCATATTCCGAAGGAGCAATTGCAACACGAAGCTCTATGTCTTTTCCGCCAAGTCCAATGGTAATGCGGCCGTCTTGCGCTTTATCGCCCACATTTAATTTTAAATTTGCCAATAATTTTATCCTGGAGATTAAATGATTATAAATACTTTTATCCAGATCAGACATCACGTCACGCAGATCGCCATCAATACGATAGCGAAGCCTGGTTTGTTTTTCTCCGGGCTCAAAATGAATATCTGATGCACGATTAGCCAGCGCGCCAGCCAATACAATTTCTAAAATCTGCCCAGTCGGATAATTCCTAAAATCAAAGGACGCAATTGCCTGTCGCACATCCTCAAGCCGCACTAATTTTTCTCTCAGATCTTTTAAACGATCATTATCAATATCAACGCGACCAGTCAACGGAGCCGTACTTTTTACAGCAAACTTATAAAAATCCCATGCTTTTTTTAAACTGCTTAAAGAAACAACGAAGATCTTTGGTTTAAAACCTTTTCCTTCTAGCATTTTTATCTGACTCGCCGTTTCTGGATCGGAAGAGTTAAAAACAGCCAAAACAATATCCTTTCCTTTGATTTCAATTGAAGCAATTTTAGCATTCACTGCTTCTTTTTCCGGAATAAAAGCAAGCGCATCAGTTTCAATAGGCAATAAAGCTAAATCTAGATATGGAAGTTTAAGCTGCTCAGCTCTTCTCTGCGCATCCCTTTCTTCGGCTTCCCTGTTCATTTTTGCCAAAGTATCTTCGGCTTTAGACATATTAATATCCTAGATTAAAAACCTAGCTTATTCAATGCTAAAAACTTAATAACTTTATTAATTTTTTCTAAATTGACAAAAAACAATTTTTATATTAATATATTAAATAGTTCTATGAAATTTATAAGGAGGAATTATGCTGCGTCTGATATTCGCTGTTATTCTTAATCTTTTTCTGGGGGCGACAGCCTACGCGCTCTCAATGAAGATGCCTTCGGAAAAAATACCTATGCTTGTAAGCATAGCGTTCATGGTGGCCCTATCGGTGTCCGGACTGATGCTTCTTACAAAAAAAGAAGAAATCAAAAAAGCAAAGAAAGCACTAAAAGAAGGAGAAGTACATCACCTTCTTTGTTGCTGCACGGCTCTAGAGGCTGGCGGTAACGGCACGCTGGCATTAGTCCGCAGCAACAGAACCAAAGAGCTCAAGCTGCTCATCTTTGACAAAGAACCTCCCCCAATCTTCGTAAAAGAAGAAGGCGAGGTAGTTCCTTATAAGTAAACCAAGCCCCGGCTTTAAGCCGGGGCTTTTTATTGATAAAGAAGGCGCTTTATAAATCTATTTCAAAAAATTTATAAGCTCTTCGGGTGTTTCAAAAACTTTTGTGTACATAGACTCCATCCAATCTTGGACCTTCTCTCCAAAATCTCCAAATCTTTCTGTACGAACACCAAAAAGAGATTTCCCTACTCCCTTCGCATAGCCACTTTCTGCATAAATACCGGGGGTATTCCCTAATAAAACAATAACTCCTTTTGATTTTTCGATAATATCAAACTCTTTTTCTCTCAACCATGACCCGCTCTTGCTTTGAGGGAGATCTCTTAATGCAATAAATACTTCAATGCCGGCGTCTTCCAGTTTATTTGTAATTAATTTCCATTGCTCGTGCAATAATTCATCCCAGAACAAACGCTTGCCATCCCAAGAATAAAGCGGCGTACACAAAACATAATATTCTTTTTCCTTTTTCATAATCAAATTATATCCTATCCTTATTTTATTTAAAATTTTACATTTTAATTTTTAAACTTTAAAATTAAAGTATGTCCGGACATAATAAGTGGTCTCAAATAAAACACAAAAAAGGCGTATCCGATGTTAAACGCGGAAATTTGTTTTCCAAGCTTTTGCGCGCGATCTCCATTGCCGCCAAAGACGAACCAAATCCACAATTCAATCCCAGGCTCCGGACTGCCGTTGAAACAGCCAAAGAAGCTCTAGTGCCGGCCGAAAATATTGAACGCGCCATAAACAAAGCTTCTGAACAGAAAGACCTGTCAGAAATGGTAATAGAGGCATACGGACCGGAAGGCTCAGCGATCATCATCGAGGCCATCACCGACAACACCAACCGCACCATTTCCGAAGTAAAAAAGATATTAAGCGATCATGGAGCTAAATTTGCTAATCAAGGCAGCGTACTTTGGGCGTTTGATGCGCCGATAAAAGGAAATCCTGAGGCCGCCGAATGGAAGGCTAAATTTCCACAAAGCATTTCCGAAGAATCAAAAGAAAAATTGGAAAAACTTATTGAGGCGCTGGATGAACATGATGACGTACAAAACGTTTTTACTAATATCGTTTAAGAATTTTAATTTATGACTATTTTAGGTATAGACCCGGGAACAACAAGAGTAGGTTTCGGTATTATTTCCGAGGAAAAAGGAAAGTTAAAACTCATTGATTATGGAGTTATTGAAAGCGCTCCGAAACAGGAATTAGTTAAATCAATTTCCGAAAACTGCAAAAAAATATCTGAAATAATAAAAAAATATAAGCCCGATATGGCCGGAATAGAAAAGCTCTATTTTTCCAAAAATGTTAAAACCGGGATATCAGTCGCCCAAAACCGCGGCGCCATTATTTTGGAACTGGCAAAAGAAAATATAAAAATAAAAGAATTAAGCCCTTCAGAAATAAAAAGCTCCGTCGCCGGCTACGGTTTAGCAGATAAAAAAGCCGTCGCTAAAATGGCCGCCATAATTCTAGGAATAAAAGAGGGGTTAAAAGGATATGACGATGCTTCAGACGCGGTTGCGATAGCAATTGCCGCAAGTTTTTCAAAAGAATATTAAAATTATTTTTGGCCATTATATACTGCTTGAATTTCCGTACTCGATAGGGCACGGTTGTAAATAGCAACTTCATCAATTTTTCCATCAAATCTGTCATTATAAGCCCCTGTCTCACCCGTATCATTAACTCTTGCTCCAATACCAAGAATACCGTCAGCGGTTGGACTAATTCCTGAAGACGAATTACCTGTTGAATCTAAAACTCCATTAATATATATTTTTTCAATATTATTGCCATCAAATGTGGCAACGACATAATTCCAAGTATTTAAGGGTAAAATTGAATTTGATAGAATCGCCCAATAAGGCAACCACGTCTCAAAACAAAGAGCGGAAGTGGTGCTATATAAAGTCAAACTATAGCCTTGTGAGCCTGCATAATATCCATCTTTATCAATAATACCTGGATATGTACGAGTTGATCTTGGATAAACCCAAACCGAAATAGTTAACTTACTTGGATTTAATGATTGACTATTCAAAACCTTAACAAAATTTCCAACATCTCCAAAACTCAAAGCCCCCCCAAGTTTCCCAGAGCTCCAAACAGGATTACTAATTACCCCATTATTTCCATTACCAGATGAATCATATGCTGTCGTCCCGCTGCCCTCATCAAACTTCCAATAACCGACAAGTCCGCTCGTAGGAATCTGATAAGTACAAGCACTGGTCACAAAACTCTGACAATTAACATTGCAAGATAAAGTTCCAGTGTATCCGGCACCTAGCTGAGTGGCGCAGGTCTGGGAGTTGAGGTCGGTACCGTCGCAAACTTCTCCAGTTTCTTTTATATTATTTCCGCAAACCGGAGCTGTCAGATTGCTGTCCAAAGCTATTTCATTTCCCAGCTCAAATCTTGTAGCTGACTGTCCACCATCATTGGCAGCATTAGAGGCAAGATATTTGTCTGATTCCATGGTGGCG
>JAJYZL010000040.1 GCA_021799965.1 bacterium
ATTGGCCTGATTGTGTGCTGAATCATTGCACTTGGTTTGACCAATTATTGAGTAAACAACTAATCCAAGGTAAAATATTAAATTAATTATTACTACATTGAACGTTATTTAATTATCAAGGTAAACCCTCTCACTTATTTTTTAAGTGTGGGGGTGAAGGTATATCGCCTATCCATTTAGGATAAGAAAATACACCTGCCTCGCTCGACATTTGAAATGTTAATCTCAAACGAGGTAGATGTACTTAACTAGGTGTTATTAAATTTGGTATATTTATTATATTCAAGATATAAAAGATGTCAACCCCCCTAAAAACAAATTTACTCTATTTTCTTACGCACAAACTATAAATGACAAATCAATCTCCCGCTATTTAATTTACTTGCCAAAATTAATTAAAAAGCTTATATTATATGAATATGAAAAAAGATATACATCCAAAATTTAACGAAAAAGCAAAAGTAAAATGCGCCTGCGGAGCTGTATTTGAGATTGGCTCAACCAACCCAGAACTGCATGTTGATATTTGTTCAAAATGTCATCCGTTCTTTACCGGTAAAGAAAAATTGATTGATACTGCCGGAAAAGTTGAGAAATTCAAAGCAAAAAGAGCCAAGGCTGCAGCCGCTCCTAAAAAGACCAAGAAAGTCAGAGTCGCAAAAAATAAAAAGAAATAGTTTAAATAAGCGATTAGCCAATTAATTTTCGGCTAGTCGCTTTTTTATTTATTATTTAAGATATGGATCCCGTTAGAGGCCTCGGTCGCATCAACGAGAAAATATAAATTATCAAATTATTATTTAAATTAAATTATAAGGTTGGTCTAAGGTTTTATATGACCGCGACCTGCCTCTAACGGGATGGATATAAACAACATCAATAAAATAATCATAGAAATCCGTCCAGGAGCCGGCGGAGACGAAGCTACAATTTTTGCTGGAGACTTGGCCAGAATGTATCAAAAATATGCCGCTAAAAAAGGCTGGAAATTTTTGATAGCCGATGAACTGGGCGGATCAAAAACTTTCGTCGCCAGAATTGAAGGAGCCGGAGTTTATAAAGATCTTCAATACGAATCCGGAACTCACAGAGTGCAAAGAGTTCCAAAAACAGAAAAAGCCGGAAGGGTCCACACATCAACTGCTACTGTAGCCATTCTTCCGGAAGTGGAAGCCAAAGAGGTGCAAATAAACCAAAACGATCTTGAAGTTACTTTTTCCAGAGCCGGAGGTCCGGGCGGGCAAAATGTAAATAAAGTGGAAAGCGCCGTAAGAATATTGCACAAACCAACCGGCATTGTAGTGAGCTCTAGAGTAGAAAGAGCTCAGCATGCCAACCGCGAAGCAGCCATGTCTATTCTCCGCGCAAAACTTTTTGAACTGCAACAGTCGCAAGCCGTTGGAGATGTAGCCGCAAATCGCCGCGAACAAGTGGGTACAGCCGACAGGTCAGAAAAAATAAGAACCTATAATTTCCCCGACGACCGAATCACCGATCATCGCTTTAACATAAAAGTTCACAACATAGAAAAAGTTATGGAAGGCGATCTGGATATGATATTAAAAAAGATAAATAAGACAGAGAAATAATGACGTTAAAAAATCCTCCGGTTTGGAGGATTTTTTATTTTTATTGAAAGAGATTAATTATTAGCATTTAAGACGGAAATTTCATCGGCAAAATTAGAAGCCCGATCCGCGACACGATATCCGTATCGTCCAACACTCATATAAGATTTCCAATATGCTCCGGCATAGTATTTTGCCGCTGCGCAGTTTTCTTGAGAAAAAATTGTTTTATATATTGTTTTGCAAGCGTTAAGACTTGATTGCAGATAAAGAGCGGTTCCGGTAAATGAATCGGCATTGTTAAACGGAGAAGCGGGATTATTTCCGGTAATTTTACTTATGTTATCTGCGTAAAGCTGCCAAGTTGTCGGCATAAATTGCGCCGGACCCATAGCTCCCCCATAAGTCCCATCGGATGTGATCGGACACGAAACTTGCGTTCTGGCCGGATCAAGACCGAGTTCGGACATTATTGATAAAAATGTCGGCTTCTGCGCATCGCTCATCACAGTTCCGCTAGAATTTTTTGCAGAATCATTATAATAACACTTTCCTAAATTGGCCCCGATCACAGTATCAACTGAAGATTCTTGAGTAAGAATAGACAATATAAAAGCCGCCCTTACACCAGTGGCTTTTTCAGCAAGCTGAGCAATTTTAACTGCGTCGCCAAAAGGCAATTCGCCGCCACCCAATAATTTAAAAATTTGATTCCTGATCTGCGCGGCGGTAGCCTGCGTTTTATTTAAAAGATCTTGGTATTTTGATTCCTGGCCCTTTGTAGTTACCAACAAATCATTCTTCTCTTTTTTTGCGCTATCTACTGCTTGAGCCTGGCTAAGCTGATATGCTTTCAACGCAGTGGCATCATCCCTCTGAAGAGCCAATTGAGTCTGTTCGTCTAAGAGATTATTCTTTAAACTTATCACGTTCTCTAAAGTAATTCTGAGATTATCCTGAACATCTGTTAGATTTTTTATATCATTAAAAAAATCCGATAGCGCAAAATTTTTCAAAAAAACTTCAAGTAATCCAACCTTACCGCTTGAATACAGATCTTGAACCATATAAGCCAACACTTGTTTATTTTTTCCTATATCAGTTTCGGTTTGGCTTATTTTGGTCTTGTTACTTACTATCTCATTATCCAATGTGGATAATGACAGATTCGTAGCCCTTACTTGCAATTTAAGCTTTGCAATCTGAGCATTAAGCTTATTTATTTCTCCCTGCAAACTTTTTCCCTGACTCTGATACTGATCTATAGTATCCTGATACTGCCCAATTTGAGATTCTAATGATTGCAATTGATTTTCAAGCTGCTGACGTTGTACATCGGTCTGAGCAGCAAGAGACTCCTGAACACGATCAACCGGCGCCAAGGCTGAACCGAAAGCCAAATAAAAACCTACGGCCACCAGCGCGCTTATTTTTAAAAATCCAAAAATTGGAATCCTCACGTTCTTTTGTTTGCGCAAATCCAACTTCAAATTTTTTCCCGAAAACACACTCGTGCTGCACGATTTTTTAATATCAACTAAGATCGATGGTTTTTTTCTCATAATGTCTTTTCTCAAAATACATTCTTAATTATAACAAAATTCCCTCATAGAGTGAGGGAATTTTAGATATCATTTGATACAGGCTACAGCTATTTTTTGGCGGCTTCGGCTGGCGCAGCAGATGATTCATCCGTGGCTTTGGCTGCCTCTCGCTCGGCCTTCTTTTCTTCAGACTCTACTTTTACAGTTTCAACGCCAACGGCAGCTGCCTGCTGCATAGCCAATTCTTCTTCTTCGGTAAGCTTAGCAGTAACGGTAACAACAACGGTTTCCGGATCAACTAATGCTTTGGCCGTCTTAGGAAGATCAAGATCCTTTACATACAAACTCTGGCCTATTTCTAAAATTTTAGAAATATCGATTTGCAAAGCATGCGGTATATCCATAGGCAATGCCTCTACTTCAAGCTCTTGCAAAGATTTGATCAAAAGACCATTCTTTTCTTTGACTGCCGGTGAAATGCCGATAAATTCTATAGGAATCATTAACTTAATCTTTTCATCCATTCTAACTTTATACAAATCAATGTTTAAAATATCTCCGCTTACTCCGTCATAAGAAACTTCGTGAATAATTACCGGATATTTATTATTTTCTAAAATAGCATTAACAACCGTATTTTCACCAGCTTCTTTAAAAACTTTTTTAAAATCCTTTACTGCAACCACGAGATGCATATTTTCAGCACCCTTACCATAAAGCTCTACAGGAATAAGGCCTTTCTGCCTTAAAGCGGCGGCCTTGTCTGACATATTTCTTTTTTGAACTTGTAAATCCATAATTAAAATATCTTAATAATTCAGTTTGTTTATTATATGAATTTATTGAATAATTGCAAGCGAGATTTAACAACTGATTTTATCGCTTCCAATGAAGGCTCCAGAAGTTTATAAGGGGCAATCTCTTCTTCATTTTGTTTTAATGATTTTTCCAGCGCATTTTTCCATGCCACTCTTATTTCCGTATTTATATGAATAATGCTTATGCCAGCATTGATAGCGGCAGTAAAATCTTCGTCAACCGTATCAGAGCCGCCATGTAAAACCAATGGTATTTTAACCGCATCTTTAATAGCTTTAATACGGCTAATATCCAAATGCTTTTTAACGGACTTTAATTCACCACCGGCTTGATTCGAGCTTAGTAAAATTCCGTGCCTGTTACCCACCGCCGGAGCCAATAAATCTATGCCAGTTTCATTAACAAAACGAACTGCGTCTTCAGGCTTAGTTAAATCCTCCGGTCTTACAGCCACACCATCGGGAAGAGACTTTAAAATTTTTGAAGAATCTCCAAGATAACCCAATTCTCCTTCTACTAAAATATTTTTTGATTTTGATTTTATATATTCTACAGCTTGTTTTGTTTGTTTTATATTTTCTTCAAAAGAAAACTTACTTGCGTCAAAAATAATAGCGTCATAGCCAGCAGATACGGCTTTTTCAACCTCCTCTAAAGAATGGGTGTGATCCGAATTAATAAAAATAGGAAAATCATTATCATCCCTCAATCTTTTTACCATGGCCGCGGCTATATTTCTTTCTAAAAATCTAGCCTCTCCCTCAGAAGTTCCAATAATAACAGGGACGCTCAATTCCTGCGCGGCTTCATAAATAGCGCGTAGAGCCACCGAGTCGGAAATATTGAAATGACCAATAGCCGTTTTTTTATTTTCAGCTTGCTTTATAAGATCAGAAAGATTTTTCATATATTAAAATATTAAACCCTTAGCGACATTAAGCCAAATAATGAAATTAAATAATTGCCGAATATCAAGACTATCAAGGCCGCCAACAAGAATGGCGCGCCTAGCGTTGTGTATGATTCCTTAAATACTAATTGTTTGAAAACAGATACCAATATGACACTTATAAAAACTACCGGTAAAAATACGATAAAGTTTGACCAACCAACCATAAATGCCAAAAGAAATCCTAATTCGGTCTCACCTTCTTCAAAAAACCGTTCTTTGTATTTTTTTAAAAAGACTAAGAATAAATAAAAAACAGCGGCTGCAATCAGAGAGACAAAAATTTCCAGCCAAAATCTACCCCATGAATAAAAAATAAAATAACCAAAACGATTATTTAAAAAAATAAATAAATCTCCGGAAAATCTTTTTAAGAGTGCAAGATCAACTGCGCCCTTGCTTAAAAAAAACTTCGTAAAAGAACTGCTAGACCAAACATAGTATTGACTAGAGGTTTCAACTAGCGCATAAAAAATCTTGAATATTAACACCAGCCAAATTAAGGACTTGTAGCTCAGCCGGGCTGCTAAATTTTTAGAAAATGCCGCCAATTTTGAAAAATAGCCGAACAAGCCAAATCGTTTATTGGCAGCAATCAAAATAATTAACAAATAAAAAAGATATTGACCCCAGTTTATGAACGGGATTAGTGCGTAACGAAAAACTAGATTCATATTATTTATTCCGAATAACTACTATATACAGCTTTTTACTTTCTCAACTATATCATCTAATTTCCAGTCTGTTTTTATAAGATAATAAGAAGGCTCCAATTCTGTTACCGCTTTTGTGATTTTGTCGTCTGCGGATAAATTAGTAAGCAGAATAACATTAGCCTTTTTGCCCCATGGATCCTGTCTTAATTTTTTAAACATAGTAATGCCATCCATTTTAGGCATAACTATATCCAGTAAAATTAAATCGGGCTTATTTTTCAAAGCTAAAG
>JAJYZL010000001.1 GCA_021799965.1 bacterium
ATACATAATTGTTATTTAAGATTTGTAGTTGAAGAAACAATCTGACTTTTAAAAAAGTTAACCACATCCTCGTCTCCCATTAAACACTCAGAATTTAATCCATCCCATAAAAACGGCGTTCCGATGCTATGATTATTTTCCCATCCGCAAAATCTGACTTTATCAAAGAGATCATTTTTGTTAGATGTGTTATTAGTAATATCTTTTTGGACAAAAGAAAACTTACTTGCAACATCATTAGCTTTAAGATAGTCCTCCACGATCGCGCAGTGAGGACAACCGTCCTGTATGTATAAAATTATAGAAGTATCTTTTTTCGCGGAAAACATTCCAGAATTTATATAAAAAATGAATGAGGCCCCCAGCAGTAAAATAATTAATGAAGCCAAAATTATATAGTTCTTTTTTGTCATATACTTAATTATAAATAACAATAATTATTATTATATCAAATAAAATTGAATAATAGCCAAAATTTGTTTATATTAATCTAGTGCACACGGAAGGTTGGCAGAGTGGTCGAATGCACCGCACTTGAAATGCGGCAGAGGAGAAATCCTCTCGGAGGTTCGAATCCTCCACCTTCCGCATCTGCTTATAGGCCGAACAAAAACGGATCCTAAAACATAATCCCGAAATTAACCGGGATTTTTAAATTTTACAGATTAGGATAATAATTGGAAATAAGAGGAAATAATTTTAAGAGAATCATTACAAATATCCAGAAAATAGATGCAAAAATAGCTCCGGCTATAAAACCAGAAAGAGAAGACGCTAATACATTTCCTATTCTAACTTTAAAATTTTTATGTTCTTCGCAAATAAATTGCTTAAAAACGTCATAATATTTTTTCATAAATTGATTATAGCATAAAAGACCGGCTACGCTTCACGTCAATAATTACGCCTAATTCCTGGTATAATTAAAAAAAGAAATGTCGATTTTACCAAACGTTACAAAAAAATCCTTTTGGGCGCTTCCGATTCATGAATGTCTGAATATCCTGGAAACTAATCAAGATGGCTTGTCCGAAGAAGAGGCCGGAAAACGGCTGCGGATTTTTGGCCCCAATTTAATTGCAGAAAAATCCAGGACATCAAAGACGAGGATATTTCTTAATCAATTTAAAAATCCCCTCATTCTCCTGCTATTAGTTGCCGGAATTATAACTCTATTATTAAAAGATTATGCCAATGCCTTCTTTATTTATGCGGCGGCACTTATAAATTGCCTGTTGGGTTTTTACCAAGAGAATAAAGCGGAAACAACTCTTAATAATCTTAAAACTTACATAGAAAAAAGAGCCAGGGTTCTCAGAGAAGATCACGAATATGAAATCAACGCCGAAGAATTAACTCCCGGCGATCTTATTCATATTTCTCAAGGAGAAAGAATACCTTGCGATGCCAGGCTTATTTATACCAATAACTTTTTAGTTGACGAATCTACTCTTACCGGGGAATCGTTGCCGATACAAAAAAATACCGAACCAGTTAGTTTCCGGGCCGTATTAGGAGATCAAAAATGCATGGTATTTGGCGGCACCTTAGTGATGCAGGGATTTGCTAACGCCATCGTGGTTTCAATAGGTGAAGAAACAGAAATAGGAAAAATCGCATCAATGGTTGGCTCTCAGGAGACAAAAACTCCGCTTCAAGAAAAGATAATGGCCTTCAGTAAAAAAGCCGCCATAATTTTAAGCATAGCCGCAACCCTGGTCTTTTTTATTGGCATATATTCAGGAAAATCTATCCTAGAAATGTTTTTAATTTCGGTTGCCATATTGGTAGCGGCAATTCCTGAAGGACTGCCTGTAGCTATGACGGTCGTACTGGCAATCGGAGTGCAAAGGCTGGTCAGTAAAAAGGGCGTTGTAAGAAAATTATTAGCCGCAGAAGCCTTAGGAAACACAACGATAATTTTAACGGATAAAACGGGTACACTGACAGAATCTAAAATGAGTCTGTCTAAAATAGAAAGTTTTGAAAAAGATTTTGACGAAGAACAAATCTTTAAATTCGCTTTAATAAATACCGATGTGGTTGTAGAAAATCCGGAAGAATCAATAGATAAGTGGCGGATAATCGGCAGACCACTGGAAACAGCCGTGGTCAAAGCCGCCGCAGAAAATGGAATGCTGCTAAGCAAAGCAAAAAAAGATATCAAGGTCTCTGAGTTTCTTCCATTTAATTCTTCAAATAAATTTTCCGCCTCCATCATAGAGCATCACGGAGAAGAGCTAATCACCTTTTTCGGCGCGCCGGATATTCTTCTTAAAATATCCAATAAGACTACCGACGAGATCAGAGAAATTAGCCGCGAAATAAATAAAATGGCCAGTTCTGGCGAAAGAGTTTTGGGCATAGCCGTAAAAAAAATTAATTCAAAAACAAAATTTAATTTATTTACGGAAAAATTCTCCGCCCTAACCTTTATAGGAACAATATCTTTTAAAGATCCAATAAGAAAAGGCGTTAAAGAAACTATTCATAACATAGAACAGGTCGGCATAAGAACTGTAATTGTTACGGGAGACCATCAGGGCACCGCGGAAGCAACCGCAAAAGAATTAGGATTTTCCATTACTAAGGAAAATATAATAAACGGCGCAGAGCTGGATACGATGAGCGACTCAGAATTAAAAAAGAGACTTGCAACATTAAAAGTGGTTTCGCGTGTAAGTCCCGAAGGAAAATTGAAGGTGGTAAGGGCTTTTCAAGAAATTGGTGAAATAGTGGCCATGACGGGCGACGGAATAAATGACGCGCCCAGCCTAAAGCAAGCAAATATTGGAATTGCAATGGGAAGCGGAAGCGATGTAGCTAAAGATACGGCTCAGCTTGTGCTATTGGATGATAATTACGAAACCATAGTCGCCGCTATAGAAGAGGGCCGCAGAATAATAGAAAATATTAAAAAAACTATTGTCTATTCCCTGCTAAATTTATCCGACGAACTTATCTTGATCGGCGGATCCATAATTTTTGGACTAGTTATGCCAATAAATGCATTTCAGATATTGTGGGTAAACTTCTTCGCCGACAGCTTTCCGGCTATCGCATTCGCCTTTGAAAATCACTTCAAATATATTTTGCAAAAACCCCAAAATCCTTCAGAGAAATTAATAAATAACAAAACAAGCTCCCTGATTCTTTTAATAGGATTCATAAACAGCTCATTATTAATATTTATTTATTACCTACTTTTAAAAGCCGGATTTAATCCTCAAACGGTAAGGACTTTTATTTTCGCTTCATTCGGAACATACTCGCTTTTTTCAGTTTTTTCGGTCAGAAATATGCGACAAAGCATATTTAGATATAATCCCTTTTCCAATATTTACATAGTGGCCGGATCCGTCATCGGCTTCCTCCTTATGACCATCGCTATCTATACACCCCTAGGACAAGAACTATTAAAAACATCGGAGCTTCCAGGAATATGGCTTTGGGGAGTTCTGGGAATAGGTATAATTAATACATCGCTTCTAGAAATAGGAAAATATATAAATAATAGGAATAATTTAGAAAATTAATATGAATAAAATAACCAATATAATTAAAAAATCTCTGCCCGCCGTAGTTTCCGTTGTTGCTACTAAAAGTTTAAGAGAGTTAGAAAAAGAGCTGCCCGCACAGGCGTTCCCGCTACTCCCCTTCGGCATGCCCGATTTGAATATTCCGGAAGACAAAGTTGATATGCGAGGAATGATTGAGGTCAACAGCGGATCTGGTTTTATAACCGATCCCAGCGGAATTATTTTAACCAATAAGCATGTAATTTCCGATCCGGAAGCAGAATATGAAGTTTTGACATCGTCTGGAAAAAAATATCGCGCCGAAGTTTTAGCCAGAGACCCCATTGAAGATGTAGCCATTCTTAAAATTCCGGCAGCCAAATTACCGACGCTTAAACTGGGCAACTCAGAAAAAATAGAACTTGGAGATGAGGTTCTGGCCATCGGCAATGCTCTTGGAATGTTCCAGAATACGGTTTCAAAAGGTATAATTTCCGGCTTATCCAGAGCAATATCTCCCAACGAAGACGACGCCGAAACATCCGGACAGCAATTAAGAGGTCTTATCCAAACAGATGCAGCCATCAATCCGGGCAATTCCGGAGGTCCGCTTATCAATTTAAAAGGAGAGGTGGTAGGAATCAATGCCGCCATCATTTCTGGAGCCCAAAGCATAGGATTTGCTATACCCATAAACAGCGCCAAAAAAGATTTGGATGACGTTAAAAAATACGGGGAAGTAAGACGCCCATTTTTGGGAATAAGATACGTAAATATAGATAAAAATCTAAAAGAAAAAATGGGTTTGACTGTAGATTATGGAGCTATCGCAGTCGGCAAAAAAGGCTCGTATGAAGCAGTCATCAAAAACTCCCCCGCTTATAAAGCAGGGATCGTGGAAGGCGATTTGATTCTTGAATGCAACGGCCAGAAAATAACACCAAATAAAACTATCCAGGATTTTCTGGAAAATATGCGCGTAGGCGAAGAATTACATTTAAAAATACTTAGAAAAAACAAAGAAATGAGCATCCCCGTAAAACTTTCGGAAAGAAAATAAAAGCATTCTTAATAAAAATAGCACAGTCTTTATTAATAAAGACCGTGCTATTTTGTTTCATAAATAACTACTGTTGAAATGGCTGTATCTTAAAATACTTAATAATATTAGTCGGCACAGGAATCGAAATGTTATTCAATTTACTTAAATGAGTAACTATATAGAAAGATACGGCCAGCGCTAAAGCTAGCAATATGAAGCCCATTAGTTTTTCCATAATATGCCAATTATAACTCTATTTATGCCCTAAATCCATATATTTTAAAGAGTATGATTTGTAAAATACCAATCATATTCTATGGACTTGACGAATTTATATTATTGTGATATACTATAAAAACATTAATAAGTCATCCCTAACTCTAAAATATGATAAAAACAGCTCTAAAATTCATTAAAAATAATTACCCAATAGTATATTTGGCGATGTTTTTGGCTTTAATGAGCTATATTCCTTTCGTAGCTCAGGCTTCTGTAACGGGTATTTGGCCTACCCTCCTCTTTATAACAGCGTTACATATAATAGCGCTATATTGCGTGGAAGCGTGGTAGAAAATTCCGACCCAAATACTTGCGTATGGTTTGAATATAGTTCTAGTAATTTTTATCAGCAAGGTCCAATTACCACCACTCAAGAAAAATGCGGAATTATAAGTTATACATCTTTTGACCTTGATCAATTTATTAACGGACTTACGCCCGGAACAACTTACAATTTCCGAGTAGTAGCCCAGGATTCCATCGGCCTTCATTATTCGGCCAGCCAAACATTTACGACTCTTTCCACCGCACAACAAAACACGACCAATAGCCAAACTTCATATGATCCGACCAGTGGCGCAGTTACGACCTATGCCCAACCTACAGCAGCCACCAATGCAGCGATGCTGGTACATGAAAATTCTTCGGTAATTAATGGCACAATTAACCCCAGAAATAATTCCACATCTGCTTGGTTTGAATGGAGCGCTGATCCTAATTTATCCGTTATAAATAAAAGCGTTCCCGAAACTATTGGTTCCGATAACACAGATAAGTATCTTGCATATGCATTATCAAATCTTACACTTGGGCAGACTTATTACTTCCGAGTAGTAGCTAAAAATTCTTATGGTACAACTTACGGAGCTATAAAAAGCTTTACCACGCAGGCGGCTCCAATCGTAGCCGCATCTTCAAATTCGACAAACTCATCCGCTACATCTAATTCCCTACCTACCGATAAGACAATCAATTCTCAAGCAAGCGCATCAAACAGCATCTTTTCTTTGGAAGCAGAATTCAATAATAATAATCCAAGACCAGGAAAGGAAGTTATTTATAACGTAAGCTATGAAAATACCGGTAATTCAGACGCTGCTAACGTTATACTCAAAATCACTATTCCTAATGAAGCGGCGTACGAAAGTTCAAGTTTTGCCACTACAAATAAAGACGGAAACACGGTTTCTTTTAAGGTAGGAAATGTTCCCGCAAAAAGCTCCGGAATAATCAGTATCAAGGTCAAAATAATGGATCTAACCAAAACCAATAGCTTGACGTTCAGCGATTCATTGTCCTACTTAGAAAATGGAAAAACGGCAAACACGAACCTAACCAGTGAGTTAAAATTAAATCTTAATTCACTCACTGCCTCCGTGATTGATCTATTCGGAAACACATTAAATAATGCATTAGTTGATCTGCTGCTTGGCATAATAATAGGATTCGGAATATATCATTTCGTTATCAGAAAAAAGGAAGTAACTAACACAGAAGATCCGTTGAAATAATTTAATAAAATCCGCCCCATAGACTGGGGCGGATTTTATTTACGAAAGCAAAAAACTAAATAACTATATTTATAAGTTTATCCGGTACAAATATCGTCTTTTTGGGCTTACCAGTGAGAAACTCCTTAATCTTTTCCTTAGACATTGCTATTTTTTCTATTTCTTGTTGAGAAGAACCCTTGGGCATCAAAATTTTATCACGCAATTTTCCGTTTATTTGAATCAAAATTTCAACCTCCTCGTCTTCAATCAAATGCTTACTGTATTCCGGCCATGCTTCAATATGCACTGATTTTTTATTGCCCAAATTCTGCCAAAGCTCTTCAGCTATATGCGGGGCAAAAGGAACCATTATTTTGATGTAGTTCTCAGCCATATTTTTATTGACGGCATCCTTTTTCTTTTCCATTTCATTCAAAAGTATCATAAGCGATGATACTGCGGTATTAAATTTAAATCCGGCGACATCCTCTCCTACTTTTTTAATAGTTTTATGGAGCAATCTATTCAAATCCTTATGATCTTTGCCGCTTCCATTGTCAGGCTTAACCTTCTTATCAAATTTTATTTTGGCAAATAAATCATTAACTCTATTTAAGAACCTATAGGCTCCCAAAATACCAGTCGGATCCCATGGTCCTCCCTGGCTATATTCCGCCATAAAGCAAAGATAAATTCTCATTGAATCAGCGCCAAACTTTTCCACCAACTCATCAGGATCAATTACATTGCCGCGAGATTTAGACATTTTTTGACCGTCTGGGCCAAGTATCATGCCCTGGTGACGCAAGGATACAAACGGCTCTTTAAAATCCAAATAACCTTCATCGTGCAGAAACTTCGTAAAAAATCTTGCGTAAAGAAGGTGCATTACGGCATGCTCCGGCCCCCCAACATACATTTTTACAGGCATCCAATTTTTTATCTTTAACGATTCAGCAAAAGATTTTTTATTTTTAGGATCTAAGTAGCGCAGGTAATACCATGAGGAGTCAATGAAAGTATCCATAGTGTCCGTTTCTCTTTCAGCTGGTCCGCCACATTCAGGACACCTTACTTTCAAAAATTTCTCAGATTTAGCAAGTGGAGATCTGCCAAGTCCATCAGGAAGATAATCTTTGATTTTTGGAAGTTTTACCGGCAAATCTTTTTCCGGAACAGGAACGGTACCGCATTCCTTGCAATAAATAACCGGGATTGGCGTACCCCAATAACGCTGGCGGCTTATCAACCAGTCGCGGAATTTATAATTAATCTTTTTCTTGGCTCCAATTGATTCAATGATTCTATCCTTGGCTATATTATTAGGCAGATTATCTAATTCTCCGGAATTAACCATGACTCCGTCATTTACGAAGGCAGCCTCAAGCTTATTCTGCTTTCCGTTTTCAGAAACTACTTGAATGATAGGCAATTCAAATTTTTTAGCAAAATCAAAATCTCTTTCGTCGTGGGCTGGAACGGCCATAACCGCGCCCGTTCCGTATCCTCCCAAAACATAGTCAGAAACCCAAACAGAAATTATCTTTTTATTAAACGGATTTATTACTTTAATTCCTTGCAACTCTACACCGGACTTCTCTTTGACATCGGTTAATCTGTCTAACTCTGTTTTATGCTTAGATTTCTCCAAATAATCTCTCACGCTGTTTTTATTCCTTATTCTTGCATCCAAAATTTTTATAAGCGGATGCTCAGGAGCTAATACTAAATAAGTGACGCCCGGAAGCGTATCAGCTCTGGTAGTAAAAACTTTTATTTTTAATTCTGATTCTTCAATTGGGAAATCTATTTCCGCTCCTTCAGAACGGCCTATCCAATTTTTCTGCATAGACTTAGTTCTTTCCGGCCAGTCTAATGTATCCAAATCCTCTAAAAGCCTATCGGCATAGTCAGTAATCTTTAAAAGCCACTGCGTAACTTCTTTTTGTTCTACAGAAGTTCCACAGCGCTCACATTTACCGCCCTCGGCCTGTTCATTGGCCAGTACCGTTTTACAAGATGGGCACCAATTTGCCGCCACTTTTTTACGGTAAGCCAAGCCCTTTTTGTACATCTGTAAAAATATCCATTGATTCCACTTGTAATAATCCGGCAAACAAGTGACAACCATTCTTGACCAATCGTAGATATTGCCCATTGCCTGAAGCTGCCTTGTCATATTTTTTATATTAGACAAAGTCCACGTTTCAGGAGAAACGCCGCGCTTAATAGCCGCATTTTCTGCAGGAAGACCAAAAGCATCAAAACCAATAGGACTCAAAACATTGTATCCCTCCATTCTTTTAAAACGTGCAAAAACATCGGCTGGCGCATAGTTATACCAATGGCCGATATGCGCATTCCCGGAAGGATATGGGAACATTACCAAGTGATAATAATTCTTTTTTCCTTTTACGTTATCTTTGGCAGTAAAAAATTTTTTTTGTTTCCAATATTTTTGCCACTTAGCTTCTATTTTTTTATGATTGTAAGCCATAATTTAAATTTAAAATTGAAAAACAAGATATAAAAATTTAATTAGGAAACGACTAATTACCTAGTATTTTATCCCTAAAGGCGCTTAGGGGCAAGGGATAAGAAAAACTACTGATAATAAATAAAATTGGCTATCGCCTACTTTAGGCCGAACACACGGATTGAATTTTTATAAATATCTTCCGTAGCTATCGCCAAATCAATCCCTTTTAATTCGGCTAATTTATTAACAACCTCAACAACATAAGCTGGCTCATTTCTTTTTCCGCGGCGGCTTTGTGGGGCTACGTAGGGACAGTCTGTTTCAGAAAAAATCCTATCTAAGGGTAAATATTTTATAATTTCATCGTAGCTCCTGGCAAAAGTTATAACGCCTCCAAAAGTAAAATAAAATCCCAATTTTGCTAATTTTTTGGCCATATCCAAAGAGCCGGCATAAAAATGCATTATTTTGGGTAAGGCATCAAAACTTTTATCTCGTAATATTTCCAAGGCATATTCATAAGCATCGTCCGTTCCCTTGCTTGGCCTGCAATGCATCATCAATGGTTTATTCAAATCTCTTGCTAATTCAGCCTGCTCAACAAAAGCATTCCTTTGAAGCCCTGCGTCGTTACCCTCAGAAAACAGATCAAAACCGCACTCGCTTATAGAAACAACTTTTGGATCCCTGGCTAATTCCTTTAAAATTTTTATATCAAAAATCTCAGGTTCTGATGCATACTGCTCTTTTTCATCATGATGCCATTTTTTCGAAAGATGATTGGGATGAAAACCAACGGTCGCCCAAATATCATCCGGAAATTGATGAGCGATTTCTATAGCTTTTTTTGAAGTGGCGGCTTGCGTGCCAACAGCTATCATTTTTACTCCGGCATCTTTCGCGCGCTTAATAACCACTTCTCTATCAGTATCAAAATCCGGAAATTGTATGTGTCCGTGCACATCTATTGCTTTCATATTCATTTATTGTAAGCGAGGAAAAAGATTATCTATTTTTTTAGCAATAAACTCGCCTTCTTTTATTTCAATGGCTTCAGATATTTTCTTTGCCGTCTCCGGTAAAAACGGAACAAGCAGCTCGCTGATGGTTTTTAACATAAAAACCAAGTCATATATTACCTCCTTTCTCTTGGCTTCCGGCAAATCTTTGCTCCACGGCTTAGTTAAATTTAAATACCCATCGCCGTAATGAATCAAATTCCAAATCTCATTTAAAGCTACATCAAACTTAAAATTTTCTGTATTTTTATTTGTTAAATTAATAAAATTTTCTATATCTTTTTTGGATTTTCCGGATAACCCGCCCTCTTTTGACGCCAACGTTAAAACTCTGGCCGCAAAATTACCCAAACCGTTTGCCAGATCGCCATTATATCTTTCCTCAAACTTTTCATAAGAAAAGTCTCCGTCTCCCGAAGAAGAAATTTCCCTGAGAAGATAATACCTTACGGGATCAATGCCGTATTTTTTTATCAATTCGTACGGATCAATAATATTGCCCAAAGATTTAGACATTTTTTCTCCTCCGGAGGTGATAAAGCCGTGAATAAAAATATTTTTAGGCAAAGAAAGCTTAGCAGAAATGAGCATCGCCGGCCATAGAGCGGCGTGAAAACGCGATATATCTTTTCCAATCATATGTACATCTGACGGATGTTCCTCCCACTTTTCAATTCCGCCATATCCACTGATATAATTTGTCAGGGCATCGGCCCAAACATACATTACCTGACTATCGTCATCAGGAACCGGAATTCCCCACTTCAAATGTTTTTTGGAACGGGAAAAACTTACGTCTTCAAATCCCTCTCTCGCCAAGGCTAAAATTTCGTTTTTACGCGTCTCCGGAACAATCTTTAATTTATCTTTTTTGATCAATGATTCAACCTCCTTGGTATATTTTGAAAGCCTAAAAAACCAATTCTCCTCTTCAATAAATTCCAAATCTTTTTTATGGGTAATGCATTTACCATCAACAATATCTCTCCCTGTTTTAAAAGCTTCGCATCCGACACAATAATAGCCACTATATTTTTTCTTATACAAGTCTCCTGAAGCCAAAATCCTTAGCCACACGGCTTGAGCCACCGGCCAATGATTTTTTTTATCGGTTGTACGGATAAAATTATTCCAAGACAAATCTAAAAGAGGCTTTAGTCCTTTGAATTTTTCGCTTAGTCCGTCAACAAATTCTTGTGGACTTTTTTTAGAAACCTCTGCGGCTCGCTGTATCTTTGAACCGTGCTCATCAGTGCCCGTCTGAAAGAAAACATCCCGGCCTCGCTGACGATAATATCTTGCCAAAACATCGGCCTGAATCAATTCTAAAGCATAGCCAATATGCGGCTCGGAATTAACATAAGCGATGGAGGTTGTAATATAAAATTTTTTATCTTTCTTCCAAAAGTTAAGCATTGTTAAACATTCTCAATCTGCATCTGACGCTTCATTTTTGCCTCAGACCAATGATTAATGACCTCTTGCACTAACACAGCTCCCGGCACTGCTAAAATCAAGCCAACCAGGCCAGCCAGCTGAGCGCCTGCCAATATTGCTATCAATATTACGGCCGGATTTAAGCTGGTCGTAAGACGCATAAACGTCGGAGTTAAAAGATATCCCTCTACCTTTGAAATTACTACAAAAAAGATAAGAACATAAATAGCTATCGTCTGTGATTGAGAAAGAGCCACTAAAACCGCTATCGCGCCGCTTATTATCGGCCCCACATAATGAACCAATTCCAAAACCGCGGCTAATATCGCTAAAACCAACGCATACTCCACGCCAATAAGCCATAAACCGATATATACAATGAAACCAATACTCAAGCTTAAAAATATTTGACCTTCCAACCACTTGCCAATCTTATGCCTTGTTCTGAAATACACACTTAAAATTTGTTCTTCGTAGCTGGGCGGCAAGATAGCTCGCAAAAGCTTCTCTACCCCATCCCTATCTACTGATAAATAGAAAGATAATACAAATGCGGAAATAGCCAAAGCAATTCCACCCAAAAACTTTGAAAGAGTATCAAAAAGAGAGGCGCTGCCGCTGAACAAAACACTCGCTAATCTGCCGATGCTTTCAGTAAACGCGTTGGCGATATCAGCTATCCTTTGCAAGCCCAAAACCGGAGTATTGGTTTTTGATAACACATCAATGAACACATTGAGCTCGGTAAGCGCCACGGGTACTATGATATAAAGCAGAACTGCCACCAAAACTATCAAAAATATAAATATAAGCAAAGTGCTTAAAACTCTGGGAATGCGTTTTTTCTCAGCCCATGATATAACCGGATCCAAAGCAGAAGAAATTACGATAGAAATAAGCACCGCCGAAGCAATTTCTTTGGCCAGAAAAAGAAAATAAATAAAAGCAGCCACAAAAACAGCCCGCCACATAGATGACCAGCTGATCTCTAATTGAATTTTTCCTTTTTTCTCTAAGTCCATGCTTATTAAAACGATTTGAATGCCAAAATAGTTTCCCGGCAACAGTCAAATCCTTATCAGATTAGCTCAGTTTGAGAAGTTCTTCAAATTCAGAGCCATTTTCAAATGGACCAATTATAGCCAGATTCAGTTTATCGTTCGTAAAAATTTCCCTAGCTATCGCCCGCACATCAGAAGCTTTCACGGCTTTTATTTTTTTAACAATCTGCTCCGGAGTCAAAATCTTTTGCTTGAATAATTCCTGCTCTCCATAAAATTCAGCGACCGAATCAGATGTTTCCAGACCAATCATCATTCGGCCGGTAATGTGATTTTTTGTTTTCTGCAATTCTTCCTTAGATATCGGCTCGGCTTTAATTTTATTTATCTCCCCTAAAATGGCTTTAATTACTTCTTTAACCCTTCTATTGTCCACCCCCGCGGACACAGAAACAAAACCATGATCGGTAAGAAGCGAACTGCCGCAATTTATATAATAAGCTGCTCCCATCTCTCCTCTTATTTTTTGGAAAAGTCTAGAACTCATTCCTCCGCCCAAAATATCGCAAAGCACATCCAGGGCGTACCTTCTTTTATCAAACATATCAAAAGCCCGAAATCCTAAAATTAAATGAGTTTGATCAAGTTGCTTTGATTGCAAGACAGCGGCGGGACGACTCTGAGATTCCAAAACTTTTTTCTTGCCCATTCCCTTGCCCCTTTGAACTTCGGCAAAAGTTTTATTAAGTTTTTTCAGCATCTCTTTTTCCTTAAAAGCGCCGGACACTACCACGGTCGTGGCACTTGGAACATAATGCCTGGCTCTGTAATTAACTATGTCTTCTTTTTTTATTGCCCTTACCGTCTCCCTAGGTCCAGCAATGTCCCAGCCGGCCGGCTGATCTCCATACAAAAGCTTCATAAATATCTCGCCGACTTTTTTTTGCGGCAGGTCTTCGTACATATTTATCTCTTCCACGATAACGCCCTTTTCTTTTTCTATTTCTTTTTCATCAAAAAGCGGATTCAAATACATATCGGATATGATATCCAAAGCGCTGTCTATTTTATCAACGCCAACTTTAGCGTAGTATCCGGTATATTCGTGTCCAGTAAAAGCATTATACGCCGCTCCCAACGATTCTAATTCGGAAGAAATCGCCAAAGCAGTAGGCCTGTTTTTAGTTCCTTTGAAACACATATGCTCCAAAAAATGCGAAACACCATTTATTTCCTTAGTTTCGTATTTTGAGCCAGCCTCAACAAGAACTAAAAATGTAGTAGCCAAACTTTTTGGCATTGGACACAAAATAATTCTTAATCCGTTTTTAAGAACGTGTTTTTTGAACATTAAATTAGCTGTTTAATTTTCCGTTTAAATAATTTTTAAGCTCGGAAATTTTTATACGTTCCTGTTTCATAGTATCTCTGTCTCGCACCGTCACAGCGTTATCTTCCAGAGAATCAAAGTCCACGGTCACGCAAAATGGCGTACCGATTTCATCTTGGGAATAATACCTCTTGCCAACATTTCCCCTGTCATCCCATACAGTCATAAGATCTTTGCGCAGATCACTATAAATTTCTTTGGCCTTAGAAACTAACTCCGGTTTATTTTTTAAAAGAGGAAAAACAGCTACCTTGTAAGGAGCAAGTTTATATGGCAATTTCAAAACTAACCTTTCCGGATTGGAATCATCATATGCCGCACATAAAACAGCCAAAACTGTTCTATCAACTCCCCAAGTCGGCTCAATAACATGCGGAATTATTTTTTCATTTGTTTCCGGATCAACATAACTCAGATCTTCACCGCTCGCCTTCGCATGGTTTTTCAAATCAAAATCAGTGCGATACGCCAAGCCATAAAGCTCTTTAGTACCAAACGGAAATTCGTATTCGAAATCAATGGTTCTCTTGGAATAATGAGCAAGCTTTTCTTTTTCCACATCAAGCTCGTGAACTTTTTCCGTTTCAATACCAACTTCTTTCATCCATTCCATCATTTCCTTCCTCCACATTTCAAAAACTTCTTGCCAACCCTCGTCTTTTTTGGGCGGTTTAATAAAATACTCTATTTCCATTTGTTCAAATTCTCTGGTCCTGAAAATAAAGTTACCGGGAGTTATCTCATTTCTAAAAGCTTTTCCTATCTGAGCGATTCCAAATGGCAATTTCTTACGAGTTGTCTGTAAAACATTTTTAAAATCAACAAACATCGCTTGAGCCGTTTCCGGTCTAAAATAAACCACGTTTGCCGCTTCTTCAGCCGGACCAAGAAAAGTTTTTAGCATCAGATTAAACATATGAGCTTCAGTAAAACTTTCTTTAGCTCCGCAATTAGGACAAGGCTTGGAATTATCAATCTGATCTTCGCGAAAACGGGAATGGCATTTTTTGCATTCCACCAAAGGATCATTAAACGTAGCCAGGTGACCGGACGCCTCCCATACTTTCGGATTCATAATCAAAGACGCATCTATTCCCACGATATCATCGCGAGACTGCACAAAACGCTTCCACCAAAGTTGCTTGATATTATTTTTCAATTCAACGCCAACCGGACCGTAATCCCAGGAATTGGCCAAGCCACCGTAAATTTCACTGCCGGGAAATATAAATCCCCTTCTTTTGCACAGTGAAATTATTTTGTCCATTTTTGATTCCATATGTAAAAAGAATAGCAAAAAACAATCCAAAAAACAAAAATAAAATATCAGAAATCAGTCCCTCTATTTTCTTGTGATCAGCTCGAACTGCGGATATTTTTTTAATCCCGTTTTAAAAAACAAATATTTTCTAAGCATATTCAAAATTCCAAATCCATACTCCACACTTCTTTTAAAACCGATCTGCGATGCCTCCGGAAAATACTTTGTGGAAATAGGAATTTCTTTGATTTTCATTCCTGCGATTTCCATTTGAGCTATTATTTCCGAATCAAAAACAAAATCATTAGAATTTAAATTAAGTGGGAGCTGCATTGCTTTTTTACTATATGCTCGAAAACCAGAATGATATTCGCTCAAACTGCTTCTTAGAATAAAATTTTCTATTTTAGTTAAAAAAATGTTGGCAATAAATTTCCAATAAGGCATACCGCCAGCCAAAGCTTTTTGAGGGTTCTGCATTCTAGAACCGAAAACCGCATCACATTCACCATTAGCAAGCGGCGTGACTAGTTGCGGAATAAAGGCGGGATCATATTGAAAATCAGGATGCACCATCACGGCAATATCCGCTCCTAATTTCAATGCTTCCCCGTAACAAGTTTTTTGATTAGCTCCATAACCAAGGTTCTTTGGGTGAACAAATACTTTTAAGCCAATATTTCGGGCAATTTTGACGGTATCGTCACCGCTGGCATCATCTACCAAAATAATGTCATCACAAATTTCTTTAGGAATGGCGTCTAAAGTTTTTTTGAGAGTTTTTGAGGCATTATAAGCCGGCAAAACAATTATTACCTTTTTATTATTAACCACGAGTTTACTTTTTTAAAAAACCAAAAAATGTTTATGGAAATATTTTACGGCTGCACCACTCCACCCTGCTGACCAATAGTTGTGTCATCCGGAAGAGCGGTCGTGATCGGAGTCAATTGAGAACTGATCGAATTTGAGGTAAATGCATCGGTTGCCGTCATAGTTGTTTCACCTAACAGCGGCATGTAGTTCGCAACTTGAGAAGAAGACGGCGTTGCTTCAATTTGAAAAACCGCTTCAGCCGGACTATCTACAAAACCTTTATTTGCCGGAAGACTATCCAGTGTCCATACCATCTCACTGGTAGAAGCTTCATAAACCGGTGGGTTTCCATAATTACTCGTAGCAACGCCGGTAAATTTAACACCATCATTTAATGGAACTCTTACTTCTATGCCGTTAAAATCCGTAGCAAAGCTCTTTAGTGCCCAATGGATAGTGAAGTCTGTAGGCTGCCCCACTTTTGGAGGCATATTGCCATTATTCAAAATGCCGGAATTTGCATCCCTGAAATAAGCCGCTGATGTTAAAGATATTTTTCCGGATACCTTTGAATCAAAATTAATTACATTGTATGTCGAAGTTGTACTAGCACTCAAAAAATCGGGAACAGTCGGCGATTCAATTTCAACTTTAACGCTTAAATCAAAATTTTTATCGCCCAATCTTGTGATTGGATAGCTATTGCTTGTTTTTATATTAAACGAAACAACTCCCGCACTTTTCGGCGCAATATAGCCAAGTCCGGACGTATTTCCAGAATTCCACGTTAGAGTATTATTTGAGCTATTAAAATTTGCATTAGTATTTAAAGAACTAAAGTCAAAAAGCTCGCCTTGAAGTTGCGCCTTTAGAATGGCGCGTTTCAAAGCAATGTCGGTATTATTTATATAGCTGATCACTTAATTTAAATTATCTCCGGTTGTAGCCGCATAATCTGGCTTATCATTTAAAACAACGGCTAGAGAAAGCGGAGACGGAGAAATGGTAATGGCCGTATCGTTCAAATTCATGGAATATTGCTTCTCGTTCCAAGTCATTTGTAATTCTGATTTAAAAATAACTTGTGAATTATCCGGCCCAACCGCGCTACCCTTGATAGTAAAATGACCGTCAGAACCGCTTCTCAGATCACCCAAAATCCATACATTATTTCCGCTGTCTGGTTTAGAATCAGAACTCTCAAAAGTAAAACTTGGAGGATAATTAATAGTCAGCTGCAATCCAGAAAAATCAACATCGGAATTATTTTTATAATTCACATCAATATTAAATTCTTGGCCATTAACAATCTTATCAGGAGTTTTAAGCTCTATATCAATACCGCTATTTAAAATATTAATGGATCGCTCCATGCTCTGCTCATACTTCACTCCACTTGAAGAATAATAAGAAATTAGCGCTTTTATTTTACTACTGCTTCCAGCGCCCTTTAAAAATACAACCTGATAATCATGAGAGATTAAGCTGCCCGACCCCAAATCACCCAAACTTTTACTATCCACCAGCTTCTGCTCATCATTTCCGGCAAAAACTGCGCCATCAGGAAGCGTGACGATAAGAGATACGTTTTTAATTACCGAATTCAATTGATTGCTGAACTCAACTTTAAAATCCACGGGCACGCCCATCATCGCGCTATCCGGCGCAGACAAGACAACGTCTAGATTCTGATTATTGCCGGTAAAAATATAAAAAATACTTGCGCCAATAATCAAGACTAATATTAAGATCAATAATTTATAAAAATTGCTCATTTTTAAGATAAATTAATTTATATAGCAATCCCTGCAATAAAAAGCGAGATCCCTGATAGAAAAAAAATCAGGGGATCCATTTAAACAATTATTACATTTAGCACGAATCGGGTCAAAACCCAAAATTTTCAAAGCCTCATTAAAATCCCCCTCACGAGCCTCTCTGTTTATTAATTCAACTAATAAATTCCATAAATCCGGCTCCGGCTGACCCTCGGGAGAAATTTCTTTAATAAGTGAAAATATCTTAAAAATTATTTTACTAGGCATGGCTTTTTTTGCAGCTAGCGCGTCAATAAGCTGCGGGCTGTTTTTATCAACTACTCTGACGGTCACAAAATTAAGAGGCTCGGTATGCGCAGCCAACTTTGAGGTAATTTTTCTTCCACTGGTAATCTTGGCGCTAATCCTGCCAAAATCTTTTGTAAATAAAAAAGCTTTGGAATCTTGTTCTTTCAAATCGATCTTATCTAAAATTACCGCCTCGGTAATATATTCCAGCATTGTTAAACTTAGGAAGTTTTTTCTTCCACCTCATCTGCGCCATTCTTAAGTTCTGATATTTGTTCCTCGTCTAATTTTAAAAGCAATGCCTGAAATTCACCGACATGAGTTTTTTCTTCCTTGGCTATATCCAACAGCATTTTTTTCATACCGGCATTATCGGTCATCGCTGCCATTTGCTCATACAAACTAATAGCGTCATATTCGGCCATGATGCCGGCTCTGCAGATCTCCTTGTTTAACTCTTCTTTTTTTACGTTTTTTAAATCGATTGGTAATAATGAAAGCATTTTTTTATTTATTATATAAATTATTTTTAGACCTATATTATTATACCTCCAAAATTATTTTTTTATAATAACATCTGCCTGCCGCCCAATTTTTGCGATATCAGTTCCACGACCCGATCTAATTTCTTCGGATCTTCAATATAATTTAAATTATCAACTGAAATATTTAAAATGGCAGCCTTTTTAAAACTCTTTGCCCAATCTTCATATAAACGATTCAGATCTAAAAGATATTTTTCATCTATTTTTTGTTCAAATTCTCTGCCACGCTTCTTAATTCTTTTTTTGACTGTCGGCAAAGAAGCTTTCAAATAAATTATCAAGTCAGGAGCCGGCAATAGATTTAAAATAGTCTCATAAAAACTCTGGTAGACATCCCAGTCGCGCTTTTGAATAAATCCCCTTTCAAAAAGATTTTTGGCAAAGATTTCTGCATCTTCATAAATAGTCCTATCCTGAATAATAATACCCTTCTCTTTGGAGAGAAGGTAATGATCTTTAAGACGCTGGCTAAGAAAGAACATTTGAGAATGAAAGGCCCAGCGTTTCATATCTTTATAAAAATCGGCAAGATAGGGATTTTCAGAAACTGGTTCATAAACCGGTTTAGCGTGGAATTTTTCGGCCAAAATTTTTGTAAGAGTAGATTTTCCGGCACTTATGTTTCCGGCGATAGCTATAAAAAGATTGTCCATATTGTGCACGGGACAGGATTTGAACCTGCATGACCTTACGGTCGCTACCACCTCAAGGTAGTGCGTCTGCCAGTTTCGCCACCCGTGCATATTTAACACCCAGTCTGCCATCCGCCAACTGGCGGATCGCCACCCGTGCAATTTTACTAATAACCATTATAACCAAAAAAATATATTTGTGAAATATAAGAAAACAGAATCCCGGCGATATGCCGGGATTTTAAATTTTTATTCAGCCGAACCGACTTTTTGTCTGGTTTGCTTTCTAGAAAGATCGCGGATGTAATAGATTTTTGACCTAGAAACTTTTTTAGGAGAACTTAGTATTTCCAACTTTTGAATCTTTGTAGAGTGCAGGGGAAAAACTCTTTCTACGCCCACTCCCGCCAAAGAAGTTCTTACAGTAAAAGACGATCCGATTTCAGAACCATGCTTTCTGGCAATAACCATGCCGGAAAAATGAGCGATGCGCTCCTTATCGCCTTCTTTAACTTTTTCATAAACCTTAACATTCGCGCCCGGCCTTATTTTATTGAAAATTTCTTTATTTATTGGCATATGTTTAGTAGTTAATATAATAGACAAAAACAGGGACGGAGTCAATCCTTTGGTAAATTTATTAAGCACGGTGCTAATTATCTGATAAAATTAATCTATGGCTATTGTTCCCAAGAAAAATATATCCAAACATCTGCACGATATAAAACATCATGGTAGGGCACCAAAGAATAAAGTAGCGAATAATTTTAATTTTCGTCCGAATTTTGTGCCCCCAAATAAATCCACCGATAAAAAATTCAGACCCCCGCTAAAATACATATTGATCGGAATAAGCGCGGTAATCGTAGCTGCAGGATTAATTTTTATAACCGATATCAGAAATAATCTCGTAGATTCTTTCGCGTATATCGTTTATCAGATCCAAAATATCAAATTAGCTGCTTCAGAAATGAAAACCGGGCAGCTAAAAGATTCTCTCGGCGCATTAAACGGAGAAATACAAAATCTTGATTCAAAAATCGACGGTTATGGAATAGCTGGACTAATCAATATAATCGGCCAATTTAACGGCTCCTTAAAAGAAGTTCCCGGTGCCTTTAAAAATATTTCTGCAATCAGTGATAGATCGAGCCAAATAGCAAACGATTTAGACTATTTAAAAAATAATGCATTTCAGCTAATTTTTAATCAGAAGGGCGCTGAGCTTATAAATCGCCTGGAAAATATGCAGAAAAACCTTACAGACTTAGAAACTATAATGCCTGAATTCAAAAGCCAGGCCGGAAAAATAAAAGACCTAAATCCCCGCCTTTCTTCGCTTTATGACTCTTTTGACAAAAACTATCTCGCTATCAACCTAAATATTTATAAAGCGGAAGACGTGATAAACGCCATTCTGTCATTATTAAAATCTCCCAATGAAGTAAATATATTAGTTCTTTTCCAGAATCCGACAGAAATACGCCCAGGCGGAGGATTTTTAGGAAGCTTCGCTTACATAACATTATTAAATGGCAGTGTAAAAGAAATAAAAGTTGATGATATTTATAATGCCGACCGACAGCTCAACATCAACGTAGCTCCGCCAAAAGAATTAAGTTCTATAACCACAAAATGGGGCGCTCGTGACGCTAATTGGTTCTTTAATTTTCCGGATTCAGCCAAGAAAGTCGCTTATTTTCTAGAAAATTCAAAACTATTCAGCGATTCGGGAATAAAATTCAACAATGTAATATCAATAAATACAAATGTTTTGGCTTCTCTTATCGACATAACCGGACCAATAACATTGCCCGATTATAACCTAACCATAGACAGCAATAATTTCCTCCCAGAACTTCAACGCGAAGTAGAAGCCGGACAAGACAAAAAACCAGGACAAAATCCCAAACGCATACTTTCCGTATTAACGCCAATCCTAATAGATAAATTAAAAAATCTAGATGACAGCGGAAAACTTGGTCTGCTAAAAGATTTGTCGGGCGCTGTTTCGAATAAAGACATTATGGCTTTTTCTGAAACAAATGAAATTCAAAAAATTTTATTAGAATTCAATATGTCCGGAGAAGTATTTAATATTCCCCAAAATTGGAGCGGCGATTATCTGGCGATAGCTAATGCGAATGTAGCGGGAGGAAAAAGCGACGCGTTTATAAATCAACAGATCCGCTTTAAAAGCCAGATCTTGCAGGATGGCTCAATAAATAATGAACTTACTTTGATTAGAACCCATAACGGACAAAACGAAAAAGATTGGTGGTACAGAGCCACGAATTATGATTACGTAAAAATATTCTTACCCCCCTCATCCGAAGTAAATACGGTGAACGGAAATAATAACTCACCATATAAGTACATAACTCCGGCAAAAAATCTCGCAACCGATCAGGACCTTTCAGCTATAGATCAGAGCACTATTTTTCTAAATAATTTAAAAATGTGGGAAGGGACCGAAGATAATAAGGAATTTTTAGGAACATGGATAAATACTCCGGCCGGCAAAACCAAGACTATGCAAATAGAATATAAGGAGTCTAGCAATGTCAAAATAGCAGACGGACAGGAATTTGATTTTGTTTTTGATAAGCAGTCGGGTATTCAAGGATCTTTGGAATACGAAATAACCGCACCACCCGGATACATCTGGAAAGAATCTGGAAAATCCGTCTTTTCTTACGGTACGGAACAAATTAAATCACGAGAAACTATTCAGCTAACTTTAAAAAGTAATCCCGGCTTGAACCAATAACTTTTTAAGCTCCGTCGGAAGACCAGCCCTAAATTTTAATTCCTTGCCATTCATATCTTTAAATTCTATTTCCTCAGCATGCAAAAATTGCCTGCCAATTTCCGGGAACATATCGTTTTTTCTTCCATAAAGTTTATCGCCGACAACTGGGCAGTGGATAGAAGCAAGATGAACTCTTATTTGATGCGTTCTGCCTGTTTTGGGATAAGCCCTGAGCAGGGTCAATCCCTGTCCTTTTAACTCAAATCTTTCAACAACTTCAAGCTCGGTTATGGCATCTTTTGACATCTTAGAACTGTGGACACTTCTCTTCGTTGTGCCACTTTTTATGCCAATTGGTTTATTTATCACAACCCTATCGCTTCTTACCGTTCCATAGACCAAAACCAAGTAGGTTTTTTTTACTTCATGTTTTTGAAAATTTTTTTTAAAATATTCAAAAGTTTTTTGATTTAAAGGAATTATCATAACGCCAGAAGTTTCTCTATCAAGACGATGCACTATACCAGGACGATTTTCCGGATCATCGCCTACATTTTTTATTTTGGGATATTTTTTTAAAAGCCAATCAGTAAGAGTTTTTTCTTCTGGATGTATATCTTCCCTATTTAAAACTGAGCGGTGCACCAACAAACCAGCCGGTTTATTTATTATTAAATAATCTTTATTTTTAGAAATTATTTTTGGATTCATCATGTTTAAAATATAATTTATTTTTAGCAAAAAAGAAAAGGGCGCCATTAGGCGCCCTTTATTGTATTGAACCACGAGCTTATCTCCGCGATACTCGAACAGCGGACACTGCGGTTCTTGTCACGGTAATATTCAATCTCGTTGAACTTACCGCGCTCCTTCCAGTTGTACTTGTAGGGAGTATATATCCCGAAAAACCACAGCCTCATACCTATTTCCACGTCTTCTTTGTATGTATCGCCGACGCAGTAATAGTGCAGAGCCGGATTTTTCCGTTTTATTTCTTTGATCTTGGCATTCTTATGATTTGGAACCACAAAGAATCCATCACAATAAGCCATAATCCCGGCTTTTTCCAGAGCTTTCCTTTTATCACCCTGAATTTCGTCATCGCCCTTTGTGAGAATAAAGATTTTTTCATTAAGATTCTTAAGGAATCTAAACAAAGGAAGAACTTCCGGTCTTATAACTTTGAGATACTCTTCCTTGCAAAAAACCTTTTTCCCGATGCTGCTTAATTTATGCGCTATTTTACGATCGAATTTTACATCAGCTTCCTTGCAAAAATGCTTATAGCACCTTACAAGTGAAAGCGGAAAGCGCGATTTATGAAGAAGATACGGCTTCTGTGTACGAGGATTTATATCGTACATCATGCCGAGATCCAGATCATGCTGCTTATCCAAGATTTTAACAACGGAGAACTTACCGTCAAAAATCTTGAAAAGCTCTCTGGAAAACTCATCCAAGGCACGCTCGTAAAAAACTCCCGTATCCATTAAAGGCCCATCGAGATCAAAAACCCAGACACCTCTTTCAGCTTTCCAAAAAAACAAGACTTGTTTTATTCTTCTGAGCAGCTTTTCCCACCACGGAAGATTCGGATTCATATACCCTCCCGGAACAATATTCGAGATTTAAAAGAACTTTCTATTCGAGGTATACCACAAACCAAAATATCTGGCAATAAGCCAGAAAAACCTAAATAAATAATTACGGCTTAGCCACCCTAGAAGTAGTTATATAAGAATTAAAAACCCTGCCGACATCCCTCATAATCAAAATACCGAAACTTAAAAATATTAAAATAATTATCTTTTTTAATATCGAAGTTGCCCAAAAAGCTTTAAACATATAGGAAGCCAAAATTAACGGATTTTGAGCGCTGGCCAAAAAAGCATTAGTAAAAACCTGCTGAACAAAAACCAATCTTCCTAAGATCCATAAAGCCAAGGTCAGCAAAACTAATTCCAAAATAAACAAAGGAATTATCCTTTTAAATAACCAAACCCGATAAACTTTCCAGGCTATTTTATTTTTTACAACGTCTTTCATATTTTTATAATTCGCTGTTTCTTTCAATGACACCTTTAAAAACTCTTTTGGCCCTAAACATTCTCATCTTTAAAGCCGGCATAGATATTTTTTCCGCTCCAGCAATCTCCTCATAAGACATATCGTCAAAATAATACATTTTTAAAATTCTTCCGAGATGTTCGGGCATTTCTCCGATGGCTTTAGATACACCTTCTTTAATATCTCTTTCCAGCGCCAAATTATTATATTCGGACAATAGCGGGTCGTCTTCATATAAAACAGGGTCAAGGTACTCTATGTTTCC
>JAJYZL010000041.1 GCA_021799965.1 bacterium
ATGGGAAATGAAAATTATGACGAAGCAGATGATTATCCTGATTTTGCGGAAAGGGTTGCTGAAAAAGTTTCTATTGATAGCGGCATGGGAATACTTATTTGCGGATCCGGAGTTGGTGTAGATATTTTGGCTAATAAATTTCCTGGAATAAGATCGGGTTTGGTTTTTAATACTGAGCAGGCAATAGATGTGCGTGTTGATGACGACACAAATGTTTTAAGTTTGGCGGCTGATTATGTTTCTGTGGAAGATGCTAAAAAAATAGTTTCGCTTTGGCTTAGTACTAAATTTTCCGGAGAAGAAAGATTTAGGAGGAGGATTAAGAAAATAGAGCAGCTGGAAATTGATCTGAAAAATAAATAGCCGTATCAAAAAAATGAAGGTTATTCCGGCCATAAACGAAGCAAAATTTGAAAAAATAAAGGAACGGCTTTTTGCTGCCCGCGATTTCGGTGAAATGAATTTGCATATTGACGTGACGGACGGGAAATTCACTGCATATCAGACATGGAATGATGTAAGAGATCTATTAGAACTCAGGTTTATTGCAAATAATTTTGGCTTTAAAATAGGTATTCACCTAATGGTTCAAAATCCTGATGATCTTATTGATAGTTGGTTTAAGGCGGGAATGCATGCCGCAGTTATTCCGTTTGAAACAATAAAAAATTTGGAAATAATAATGGAAAAATGCCGCAAAAATGAGGTTATGTTTATTTTGTCGGTAAATCCGTCTACGCAGATAGATAGTTTGGGAGACATAAAAAGATTTGAGCATATTCAGCTGCTCGCAGTTGAGCCGGGAGCTGCTGGACAGAATTTTCAGGATGTTGTTATTGATAAGATAAAAAAGTTAAGAGAAAAAGGATTTAGTGGTAAAATAATTATTGACGGGGGAATTAATCCGGATACGGCAAGACGCGTAAAATTTGCAGGCGCCGATGTGGTTATTTCCGCTTCGTATATATGGAATAATGCAGATCCTAAAAAAGGGTATGAGGCGTTGAAGGCAATATAATTTTATTTAGTCAAAATATATTTATCATGGATAATCTAAGCGAAAGCAAACTAAAGTTTCTCGAGGAAATGGCTACGAGCCTTCGCGAGGATGTTATTGAAATGCTTTTAGAAGCCGGTTCGGGCCACAGCGCCGGACCACTTGGTATGGCGGATATTTTTTCTGCTTTATATTTTCATGTTTTAAATCATAATCCCAAAAAACCGGATTGGGCTGATAGAGACAGGCTGATTTTATCTAATGGACATATTTGCCCAATACGTTATGCGGCAATGGCTCGCGCCGGATATTTTCCATTGGAGGAACTTTTAACCTTAAGGAAAATAAACACTAGGTTGCAGGGTCATCCTCATAGACAGTCTTTGCCTGGCGTGGAGACGACTTCTGGCCCGCTGGGATCCGGATTGTCGCAGTCTATCGGAATTTCTTTGGCGGCAAAATTGGATAATAAAAAATACCGTATTTATTGCGTGATGTCTGATGGCGAGCACGATGAAGGTAATACGTGGGAGGCTGTAATGTTTGCCGGAAAAAATAAGCTTAGTAATATAACCGCCATTTTAGATAGAAACAATATTCAAATTGATGGCTATACTGAAAATGTGATGCCCTTGGATTCTCTTAAAGAAAAATATGAATCTTTTAAGTGGCACGTTCTTGAAATAGACGGACATAATATTGAGCAATTTATTGACGCTGTAAATGAAGCCAGAGCGATTCATGAAAAGCCCACCATTATAATTGCGCATACTATTCCTGGAAAAGGCGTAAGTTTTATGGAAAATGACTATTTGTGGCACGGCAAACCGCCCGCAAAAGATGAAGCGGCCAAGGCGTTGAATGAACTCCGCACATTAGAGGGTAAAATTAAAAGTGAGCATCAATAATAATTTAAATTTTATTATGTTTAATCCTGATCTAAAACTTAATCCTAAAATTTTTGAAAAAGACGTTGAACAAAAGCCAACTCGCGACGGATATGGAGAGGGTTTGGTTAAAGCGGGGGAACAAAATGAAAATGTCGTGGTAATGTGTGCCGACCTTACTGAATCAACGCGATCGGAGGCGTTTGCTAAAAAATTTCCGGAAAGGTTTTTTGAGATCGGCGTAGCCGAGCAGAATTTGGCAACGATTGCTGCCGGACTTGGCATCAGCGGTAAAATTCCTTTCATTTCTTCTTACGCTGCTTTTTCTCCGGGAAGAAATTGGGAGCAAATTAGAACGACTATTGCCTATAATGATTCTAATGTTAAGATTGCCGGCGCTCATGCCGGAGTATCAGTTGGTCCTGATGGCGCTACTCACCAAGCTATTGAAGATATCGCTACTATGCGGGTAATGGCAAATATGAAAGTGTTTGTACCCTGCGACGCCATAGAGGCCAGAAAGGCTACTATGGCCGCTGCTAAGATCTGGGGACCTACCTATCTTAGATTTGCAAGAGAAAAATCTCCCATAATGACAACAGAAAAAACTCATTTTGCTCCAGGGCAGGCTGAAATTTTTTGGGAATCAAAAAAGCCGGATGTTTTAATAATAGGATGCGGGCCAATCTTATTTAACGCTTTACTGACTGCCAGGCAATTGGAAGCGGAGGGAATAGGCTCAATAGTTTTGAATTGTCACACTATCAAGCCTCTTGATGAGAAAAAAATAGTTGAATTAGCAAAAAAGTGCAGAGCCGTAGTCACCGTTGAAGAGCATCAGATCGCTGGAGGTCTTGGAGGAGCCGTGGCGGAATGTTTGGCTAAGCATTATCCGGCGCCAATGGAGTTTGTTGGCATGCAAGATGTATATGGAGAATCCGGTAAGCCGGAAGAATTAATCGCTAAATACGGAATGGCTCCGATAGATATTGAAAAAGCGGCTAAAAAGGTTTTAAAAAGGAAAAAATAATAAAATTTAAAAAAAGTGTCCGGTAATTTTTTTATCAAAAATCAAAAGGGACAATCTTTATTGGAAATATTGGTTGGTCTCGGAATAATATCCGTTTTAATAGGCGCTACAACTTATGCTTTAGTTGCGGCTCTTAAGACCAGCACGCTTACCGAGCAAACTCAAACAGCCGGACTTGTAGGAAATAGCTTGATGGATTCGGCGATTACTTTGGCTGAAGGAAATTGGAATAATGTTTATAATCTGGCAAAGGGTTCGGCTAATCATTATTATATTGTTAATTCTCCGACCACCACTCCCTATATTGTGGCTGGAAACGAGAGTGTTTTATCCGACAATATAACAAATGGTTTGGTTGGCCATTGGAAATTTGACGAACTTTCCGGAACGATGGCCTATGATTCTTCGGGCCAGGGAAATTTTGGCCAATTGGTTAATTCTCCCACTAGAACGTTGAGCGCAAATTGCAAAGTTGGAAGTTGCTTAACTTTTGATGGAACTAATTATATTAATATTAGTGTCATTGCTAATAATTTTTTAACCAATCCCAATTCATTTACTTTTACTCAGTGGATTAAAACAACGCAAAATTCTGGTCAAGTTTATACTCTTGGCAATGCCGGAGGTGGAGATGGTTTTCGATTTGGCATTTCCAGCGGTAAAATCGCCTTTTTAATAGGTGATGCTTCAACACATATTGAAGCTACGTGTGGAAATTTAAATGCTAATGATGGAAATTGGCATATGATTGGCGGTGTTTTTGACCGAACAAATTTAATATTTTATTGCTATTTAGACGGAGTAAATATTGGAAGCGTTAATTTAACTAGTGCTTATCCAAACATGTCCTTAGTCGCTCCAAAATTAGCCAAACCTCCGTGCTGCACCGCCTTTGTTGGTCAATTGGATGATGTCCGTGTTTATAACCGCGCCCTTTCGGCAACGGAAATAGCCCAGCTTTATAATAGTTCGGTTTATAACCGTTATTTTTATGTTGATAATGTAAATCGGACAGCTTGTGGATCGGGCAATATAACCACTAACTCGGCGACTACTTGCACTGGCAGCGCTAATGACGTTCAAGAAGATCCGTCTACACAAAAAATAACTGTAGGTACAACTTGGAATATAAAAGGCGTTTCTCAGAGTTTTGAAAATTCTGAATATGTAACGAGATGGATAAATTCATATGCTCAACAGTCTGGTTGGGGCGGTTCCTCCGGTGTGTCCGGGGCCGTTACTAGTTTTGGTTCAAACTATTATGATTACAGCAATATTTCCACTACAACGACGGGAGCAATTAAGATTACGGGCTTTTAAAAATGAAAAATAAAACATTTTTAAAATTTAATTTTTATAGCTTATTAGTAATAAGTATTTTGTTTTTAGGATTTTCATCCTTTGCACTTGCTTCAACAAATATAGATCCTACTAATCATTATGCTTGGAATGATATTATCGGCTGGATCGATTTTTATAGTACCGGAAACGTCACTGTTTCCGCTTCATCTTTAACGGGATATGCAAGTTCTTCGGTCGGGTATATTGCTTTTGATTGCGCTACTTCTCCAAATCCACCAGCTGACTGCGGTACGACATATTCTAATTGGAAGGTGACTAATACTGCCGGAATTTTAACCGGCTGGGCTTGGAACGATCAAATTGGTTGGATAAGCATGAATTGTAGTAATGTTCAGAATCCTTGCATTTCTCCTGTTTATGGCGTTTCTATTTCGGGGGGTGATTTTACTGGTTGGGCGTGGAATGATGTTGTGGGCTGGATAAGCTTTAACTGTGGCAATACCGGCACCTGCGCCCCTACGGGAAATACATATAAAGTAAGTATTAATGGTTCGGGGGTAGCCGTTCAAGGAAGTTTGACCTCCAGCACTTTTGATACCGGCTCTGCGGCTGGCGTCACTTACAATACCATTCTTTATCAAACCTCGGTGCCCCCTCCTACCGGAACTGCCGTGGAATTTCAGCTTGCCGTATCCAACTGTTCCAATGGCGCGACCAATGCCCCAACGTGTGATCAAAATGTTGGATGGGGCGGAGCCAAAACTTCCGGCGACGGAGCTTTTTTGGGATATGACGGAACTAGCAGTACTTATTACAAACCTACCGCTGATAACATCCCAGCTACTCTCAATTCCATTTACTACAACAATAAAAGATATTTTAGATACAAGGTCCTGCTCTTTTCCGATATTTATGGCTTACTAGCACCGCAAGTTGATAATGTCATCGTTACTTGGAGCAGATAGGGCGGTAATTAACAACTGAGGATTGATAAAATAAAGAGCCGGCTACTAGTAGCCGGCTCTTTATTTTTGGTATAATAAAGATGTCGGAAAATAATTTGTTTTTGATTTGTTTGTTTTTGGACAAAAAATTATAATTTAGATTATGAATAAATTAAATAAAATTTTGTTTAGTCCTCATTATCATAAGGGTTCGGTTTGTTATAATTTATCGGATCTATGATTTTTTTCATTCCTTCTTATAGTTTAGATTCCTCCTCGGTGGGTACGTATGCCGGAGGATCTTGTAAGCAGGCCCAAAAATCGCCCAAATGAGCTATCTTAGGAATGCAATATTGAGCTACTGATTTTGTTTGAATTAGTGCATCAAATACTATGTCTTCAGCTTTCTTTAGTATTCCTGAATCACTAAGACCTTTAAAGACCCAGTATGCAACCACAATTCCGGT
>JAJYZL010000002.1 GCA_021799965.1 bacterium
TTAATGGAAAATCCGTTGCAAAATCTCAATCTTTCTAAGCCACAACTTATAGCCGTCGGCGTAATAGCGGCAATATCTTTAATTTTTGTCGGAATTTTTACCGGCATCTTACCGGGACTAAGAACAAAAACCGCTCCGCCGCCTCAAATGAGCTTAGTGATATGGGGAGTTAATGACGAAAATAGCGCTTTTGAAAATAATTTATTTGCATATACAAAGCTTCATTCAAACATCTCTATAACTTACAAAAAGATGAATGAAGCAACTTACGAACAGGATTTGGTTAACGCCATAGCTGCAGGAAATGGTCCGGATATTTTTATGGTAAATAATTCCTGGATTCCAAAATATTCTGATATAATGACGCCAGTTCCCGCAGCCCAATTAAGCCTTACTCAGTTAAGAACGCTTTTTCCCGATGTCGTAGAAAAAGATTTTGTCTGGCAAAATTCTATTTACGCGCTCCCTCTATACATAGACTCCTTAGCACTTTTTTATAACCAAGATATTTTTGATAATTACGCCATTGCTCTCCCGCCTAAAGATTGGCTGGAATTCAAAAATTTAATCCCCAAACTCAGACAGCTCGATTCTAACGGCAATTTAACGACAGCCGCCGCCGCAATAGGCGGATCAGAAACATCGATTCATAACGCCGCGGATATTTTAAGCCTGCTAATGCTGCAAGCCGGGGCTCAAATGACCGATAAAGATTTTACTCAAGCTACTTTCGTTTCTTCTGTTCAAAGCGGTCAGCCCGGCGTTCAGTCGGTAGATTTTTACACCGCCTTCGCCGATCCAACTAATCTGTATTACACATGGAATGATTCTATGCCGTATTCCACAGATGCATTCGCTCAGGGAAAAACCGCAATGGTCTTTGAATATGCTTCCCAAGAAAATGCCATAAAAGCAAAAAATCCTTTATTAAGAATAGGTGTTTCGGCAATGCCTCAGCCAACTGGAAGTCAACAGGCGGTAAATTATGCAAATTATGAAGGACTGGCAGTTTCAAAATATACAAAATATCCTGATTGGGTATGGGATGCCGTAATTTATTTAACTACCAATGAAACCGCAGCAACTAATTATTTAGAGTCAACTAATCATCCACCGGCCCTAAGAACACTAATAAAACAATATTCTGACGATCCAAATATCGGAGTATTTGCAAAACAAGCGTTAACTGCCCAAACATGGCTAAAGCCAGACCCAGAACAAACCCGCCTAATATTCTCTCAATTGATCCAAGCTGTAGTATCCAAAAAACTAGATACTTACCAGGCACTCAGCCAAGCCGAAAGAAGCATTTCCGATCTAATACAACAAATTAAAAAATAAATACAGGTAAATTATTATGCAAAAAAATATTAAATATCTTATATCAATAATATTACCGGCATTTATTGTATTGATTTCAGCGGGCTCGGTTTCGGCGCAAACTGCGGCTCCTACAATTCAATATGCTAAAGGCGCAACTTGCGGAGCCAGCGGACAGGGTACCTGTAAATCATTTTGCGATCCATATGAAAATATAGATTCCTCCGGACCGGTTTCTGCCAGCGGAGCCGGAGAATGCGGAACAGCTAACAGTGGAGAAATTTTAACTTGTTGCGTTCCAACTCACTGTGGCTCAAATTCCAGTGGCGTCGGAACATGCACGTCTAATACTACCTGCTCGGGAACTAGTGTCATTGGAATAAATACAAGTGATTGTTTGCCGCCGAAGTTGTGCTGCGTTATTCCGGCTACTCCGAATACAGTCACTAATGAACAATCCACTTTCCAGCCAGTCACTACTCAAACCAATGTTTTTACGAATCAAACTACGCAAACAAACCAAACAGCGCCCGAAGGTAAAACTGGCGGGCTCGTTACTTGTAATGGGCTCGATTGTTCACTGTGCGATCTCTTAACTTTAATAAAAAACGTAATTAACTTTTTACTTGGCCTAATATTCGCCTTGGCTGCGGCATTTGTCGTATGGGGCGCAATAGAAATAATGACTTCAGGCGGCGACGAAAGCAAAGTTTCCAATGGCAGAGGAAGAATGTGGACTGCGGTTATGGGAATTGCCATTTCATTGGGCGCATGGCTATTTATAGGCACGCTTCTTCAGGTTTTAACAAATTCTCCGTCGGTGCTTCCTTGGAATTCAATCAACTGCACTTCCTCGCCGCTTAATTTAAAATCTTATTCCACCGGCAATGATAATGCCTGTACATCAAAAGGAGGAATATGTCAGGATCAATCAACCACTTGCAGTGGATCATTTACTCTTGGCGGAGGGTGCTTATCACAAACCTGGGCAACTGATAAAACTGGAGGTTGCTGTATTCCAAATACAAGCACTTCTAATACCAAATCTTGTGATACCAGTGCACACCATCAATGCTATTCTGATTCCAGCACAATGGCATCTCAATATAAAATTGTTTCCGGTGAAACATGCCCAAGCGGACAATCTTGCCTGGATATGACAACTCCATTTAATAGTGGAGTTAATCCACAACTGTAATTTGATATTTATAATTAATTGATACATTCTTAAACTATGAAAACAAAAATACTCGGTTTAATAGCATTAATGGCCATATTATCTCCGCTTTTATTAACCACTGCTTTTGCCGCAAACATTACAGATGATAGTGCTTGTACGGCGATTGGGGGAAGCTGTATGGATAAATCTCAATGCACTTCCGGAACCCCTCAGTCAGGAAAATGTCCAGGAGCATCAAATATACAATGCTGTGTTCCAAACTCTATTAAGTCGGCAAATTCTACCGGCGCAACCAGCGTTACTCTTCCAAATCCCTTGGGCGCAACCAGTATATCTGATTTAATAAATAATATCGTTACTTACCTAATTGAAATCGCCACGATAATCTTGCCAATAGTATTGATATATGCGGCCTATCTTTTAATGACTGCCGGCGGAGAAATGGATAGGGTTATTATGGGTCGCAAAACTATCACTTACGCAATTATAGGTTATGCACTAATTCTGATATCTAAAGGGGTGACGATGATTGTTGCTAACATTATGGGGGCTAAATAAATAAGATTTGATGAATAGACGATAAAGCGTTTTTATGATAAATTTATTATAATAAAAAGGTCGGTGAAATATAATACAAATCTACAATAAATACGAATAATACGAATATACGGATAGTAATAAATTAGTGCTATTCGTATTCATTCGAAAATTAGTATTATCAATAAAAAATATGAAAAACTTAGCTAAAAAAGCGCTGACCGGAATAATGCTTCTTTCTCCGGTTTTGGCATTTGGTCAAAACTTCGGAACAAATGTTCCAACAACTAACGTTACCAGCTTATCTGCGGTTGAATCCATAATCACCAAGATAGTGAACTGGCTAACCGGCTTGTTCTTCGTTGCTGCCATATTATTCATTTTCTATGCCGCCTGGCTCTATTTGACAGCTGCTGGCGATGAAGATAAGGTACAGAAGGCCAAGAGCCAATTGCTCTATTCAATAGTAGCCATTGCCGTTGCCTTACTAGCCGGAACGATGAGATATATAGTACAGAGCATATTATCTTAAAAGCTTAATTAAAAAAATCCCCCGCTAAACAGTAGGGGGATTTTTTAATTTAAGTTTGTGCTGGGGGCGGGACTTGCCGCTCAAATTTTATTTGAGCGAGCCTCGCCCAATCCCATTGGGCGGGAACCCGAATTTAAAATAAGATTTTAATTTTCTTCTGCCGACACCCGATTTCCAATAAAGTTCACGGCTTTTAACTTCGAGCAATGACCCCACTTCTTCTGTAAATATAATTACCAATGGCCTTCTATTTTTTGTAGCATCAACTTTTCCAGAATTATGCTGTTGCAATCTTACTTTTAGATTTTCTGTATATCCAGTATATGTTTTCAAATCTTTTAAACTTTGCAGAATATAAACTATGTACATTTTGTGCTCTCGAGAGGATTTGAACCTCCAACCCTTTCGGGACAGCGTCCTAAGCGCTGCGCGTATTCCAGTTCCGCCACGAGAGCAATATTGTCTTTTAGATTTTAATACAAAAGCAGCAAGTAAGCCATATTCTATTTTTTATTTAACATCAATTGTAAATTAAATCGTATTTAATTATAATTTAAAAATGCTTAAAATAATTGGCCGTGAAATATGGCGTGGCGGAGAAAAGGTTGGCTTTATAGAAGAAAACCACGTTCGCGCGCACGACGGAAAAAAACTTGGATATTTTGAAGAGAATCACGTTCGCGACACGGCGGGCAATAAAATTGCATATATAAGTGGCGATCACCTTTACACTGAAAGTTTGGGAAATGTAAAAATATCTTTAGACAAGGTCAATGAGATGGTGATGGGTGGATTACTTCCAGAAATTGGAAAATGCGCGGTTTATATCTTAATAGGAGCTTAAGATTTCTGGTTTATTTTTAACTACTAATCTGTTTCTTTTAGACGATACTGAAAAGCTTCAGCTAGGTGCGGAACCCTTACGTCTTTTGAATTTTCCAAGTCAGCGATTGTACGGGCTGTTTTAAGAACACGATAATATCCTCTAGCAGAAATCAGAGATTTTTCAAAAATATCTTTTAAGAATTTATCCGACTCCTTGTCTAATATAATCATTTCATCGCAAAGTTTGGAATTCATTTCAGAATTCGTCAGAATATCAAAATCTTTCAACCTATCTTTTTGGATATCTCTTGCCTCAATAACCCTTTTTCTCATATTTTCCGCCAATTTCTGTCCAGCAGAATTATCGTGATTTTTGTTTTGAAGCTCATTTAATTTTACTCTCGGCACATCAATTTGCAGATCAATTCTATCTAAAAGTGGACCAGAAATTTTCTTTTGATATCTCAAAACTTCAAAAGCTGCGCAACGGCATTCTTTTTCAGGATCGCCGTAATATCCGCACGGACACGGATTCATAGCCGCCACCAATATAAACTTAGCCGGAAAAACCAAATTGTTTTTTGCGCGCGAAATAAAAGCCTTGCCGCTTTCAATCGGCTGACGAAGCGCTTCCAAAAGGTCTCTCCGGAATTCCGGCAATTCATCAAGAAATAAAACCCCTCTGTGCGCCAAACTTATTTCTCCGGGACGCGGATTTTGTCCGCCGCCAATGATCGCTGGAGGAGAAGCCGTTTGATGCGGTGAACGAAATGGCCGCCAATCAATAAATGAGTTGCCGTTTAAAAGTCCCGCAGCGCTATATATCTGCGTTATTTCAATTATTTCCTGCAATGTTGGCGGAGGTAATATGGATACAAGCGCCTGAGCCATCATTGTTTTTCCGGCACCGGGACTTCCCTTCATCAGAAGATTGTGCCCACCGGCGGCCGTTATCATTAAAGCCCTCTTCGCATTTTCCTGGCCCCTTATATCAGCTATGTCGGTCAGTTGGTATTCAAGGTGAAAACTTGGCTTTATTTCTGTTTTTGGCTGACAATTTTTAACAACCTTGTTTTCCAGGTGAAGTATCAACTCGTTTAAATTCTTAAATCCAAAAATACTTATGCCATTAACTATAGCCGCCTCCGCCGCATTTGATTCGGGAACAAATAATTCATCAAAGCCCTTCTCTTTGGCCATTCTGGCAATATTTAAAATTCCACTCACGCCGCGAAGCGCGCCATCGAGCGCTAATTCTCCTGCAAATATTTTATTTTTCGAATCGAAATCATTTATCTGTTTACTTGCTAATAAATACCCAACTGCAATAGCTAGATCATACTGAGAACCGGTTTTCTTAATATCGGCGGGAGCTAGATTTACAACAATTTTTCTATTTTCTTTGGACGGAGGCTTTGTTCCGGTATTTTTTAACGCCGAACTTACCCGTTCTTTTGCCTCGGAAAGAGATTTATCCGCTAAACCGACAATATTAAAACTATGAAGACCGACGTTGATGTCGGTCTCCACTTCAATTAAATTTGCATCCACTCCTTCAATGGCGGCAGAAAAAACTTTGGAAATATTATTCATAAAAATGTAAAATTAAAATAATAACAATAACGTTTCTAAGTATAACAAACAGCGCCGCATATTATGCGGCGCTGTTTGTTGATAACATTTATTTTTTAATAAACTATTTTTTGTACGCTCCTTTTTTAATTCTATTGAGCTCTTCGCGGACGTCTTCCAACTCTTTCTTAAAAACTTCAGCGATTCCCATATTCGCCTCATCTTCTTCGGTCTCGTCAGCCTCCTCAGAAAGATCTTCGTTTCCTTCAGATTCATGTCCGTAATCAGCGGGAGTTTCTAATTTTTTTATTTTTTCCAACAAATCTTTTTCCTGCTCTTCTAATTCCTTTTTTAATTTGGCTAAGTCTTTTTCTTTTATCATACCAGGTAGTAGAAATTCGGCTATGAATTATACTTGCTACCAGGCAAGGCCGAATTTTCACTACCTGGCATAAGCTTAAGTTTAAACAAAGTAGGAAATATGGTCAACTCACTTCAAATCCAATAAAAACTATGCCATTGACATATTTATACTATTGTGATAATATATTCATTAGAACCTGGGTCATAAAAAGCCCAAAAATATAATAGGAGGAGTTATGAAACAGATACGCGAGATAGTTAATGCTCTCCTCGGCCTGGCGCGTTTAGTCAAAACGAACCAGAACGAGAAGGCTAAGATAGAGAAAGAGACGAGGAGGATCGCCGAACTCCTGAAAGGCGCCGGCCCGAGGGATATCCTGAACATTCTCGACGAGATAGTGTTCCAGGGTTTTTCTTCGAGCTCAGATACAATGGAGCCGGACGGGAAGGGCGGGGTCACGTGGGCACCGGAAAGATCAAGAATATACTGCGACTGCTTTTTCAGAGTCGCGGATGTTCTGAAATATACCGTGCTCGCACCGGAAAAGGACCTCTTTGGAAAGATAACTGGGCGGGGAATGAATATCTCTGTTCTAATATCTTTCTGCAGATGGCTTAACGTCGCCACGCCGTTGCCAAACCTGCTTTCTTTTGAAGGCAGGAACAAAACGGCTAAGCTGCTGCGGCCCAAGATGCCGGAACTAACCGAGTACATTCTTAGCCTGAACAATCAGGCGAAGGAACTGGACAGGCAGAACCGGTACGAAGAGGCCCAGAAAGCCAGGGACAATGCCAAGAAAGTGAACGAGGTGTACGGAAAAATGGAGCAGTATGTCTTACCGTGGCTGGAAAAGGAGGAAAAGAAGAAGCCCGCGGAAAAAGACAGCCTGATTCTCGGCAAAGTCCTGGAAACCAAAGGGTCCACTGAAAGCGTAGCAAAGCTGATCAAAGACGTCCTGAGAGAAACATCTAAGTAACTTCGCCTATGTTTCGCATTGTGAAACAAATGGCCTAGCCCCGCGCAAAACGCGGGGCTTTTACTTTCCAAAATGTTTCACGTTAAACAAATGTTTCACAAAAGCGTGAAACATTATTGTAAAACTTTTTTGATTTATTCTGTCGTTGCGAGGACTTCTTAGTCCGTGGCAATCTGGATTGCTTCGCTTCGCTCGCAATGACAGATAATAAACTATTTTGCAAATGGGTTTGAAAATCCTTTTACCAAATACTTCCAGACGCGATACCTGCAAATTTTATTCAGAACAAGAAGCGAGGAGGAAATTCATAGTTTAAACTATATTTCCGACAAGCGACGAAGTTATGATTATAAATTTGCGGTATCCCTTCGGGTTGCGGACTAAGAATTGAAAATTTCTGCGTTATGCTTCCTCGCTGTGGTTATTGCCACAAGCTCGTCAGCAAGCCTTGAAATTTTCAACTTATTCTAGCAACGCATTTAGGAATTATTTGGCAAAAGGATTTTTTGCTCCTATCACTTCAAAGTGCAAATGGCAGCCCGTCGGTCCGTGCGTTTCTCCTGTGTTGCCAATGTATCCTATAAGATCTCCCTGTGAAACATAATCTCCAACCGAAACAATAGATTTAGACAAATGGGCATATCTAGTTTTGGTATTATTCGGATGTTCAATCAAAATATAACTTCCATATCCGCCATTCCATCCAGAAGAAGTTTGTTCGAGCACCAGTCCTTCTGCCGATGCATAAACTGGTGTACCACAAGCATTAGCAATATCCACCGCATTGTAATTGTGCAAAATTCCCCAATTCCATCCGGTAGTAGGAATAGCAAAATACCCGGGATAATCTGGAAGATTGCCCGTAGGATTGTACGAGTTATTTATCGGTTTGCCATTTGGAATTATTATCGTCTGCGTCGAATTCAAACTAACGGGCGATAAACCGGGATTATATGCGATAATTTTTTGTGCATCAACGGAATATTCCTGAGAGATCGATTCTATGGTATCGCCAGACTTAACATTATATAAAACTCCCGACACCGGTAATATCACTATTTCTTTTCCGGGCGTGAGAGAGCCTGATTTTAAATTAGGATTAGCCCATAAAATGGTATTCAAAGAAATTCCAAAACTGGCAGCAACTTTAGCCAAATTATCTCCGCGTTGTATCTTATATATTAAAAGACCGCCTCGTGTCGGTAAAATACCACTCAGCGGATTATCTTTATTTAAAAGATATGAGCTGTCCACTATAACAAAATTAGTCTGATCTGATGAAGCATACGAATTAAATCCATCAATTGATTGCGAAGCATTAACCGCACCATTTGAATCCCCAACATTCTCCGAACTATCCAGGGAAGTTTCCGCTAAAGCAGAATCCGCGGCACTAAAAATACCCCACGGTTTTTCCAAATAAACCGAAAGCTGGTGATTAAATATTGAGGCAAGAAAAACCAAAATAAGAGGCGCGGCAATCTTCCAATCTTTTAAGTGGCGCATTAAATTCTTTGCTTTATTTAATTGTTGACGTAAGATATCAATAATATATACAAAATACCATGATAATTTAAAATTTAAAAATCAAAACGAAAAATGACAATGCAAATTTTAAAAATTAATTCGAAGATAATTTTAACATTTTAATCTGTCATTTTGATTTTTGATATTTACATTTTACACTTTAATAATATATAAAATGGATAACCTTAACGATAAACAACAAGAAGCCGTCGAACACAGCGACGGTCCGCTTTTAATTGCCGCCGGAGCGGGATCGGGTAAAACCAAAACCCTGGTAAGCAGATTAGTTCACTTACTAAAGTCAGGAATAGCTCCGGAAAAGATCGTGGCCATAACATTTACCAATAAAGCCGCAAAAGAAATGCGGGATCGCATTGAAAATTATAAATTGCAGCCAGCGGGGGAGAAAACAACTTTTCAAAATTTATTTGTCGGAACATTCCATTCATTCGGGGCAAAAATATTAAAAAATGAAGCTGATGCGCCAGCCGGCGCATTCGGCCGTACAAAATATTTTACTATTTTTGACGACGAGGATTCTTTGAGCGTTGTTAAAAAAATAATAAAGGAAAAAGGGCTGCCAAAAGACAAATTTAATCCCATAACTATTCTTAGAAAAATTTCTGAAATAAAAAGTGAGATAAAAAATGTTGATGACGACGCGCAAACCGCACACGACATAAAAGTTAGTTCGATCTACGAAGAATATGAAGAAACTCTAAAAAGAAGCAACGCTTTTGATTTTGATGATCTCATCACAAAGGTTGTTCAAATTTTTAAAAATAATCCCGAGGTATTAGAAAGATACAGGAACCAATACGAATACGTTCTTATTGATGAATACCAGGATATCAACACGGCGCAATACCAGCTTATAAAATTATTGGCAGAAAAGCATCAGAATATTTTTGCTATCGGAGACGACGCGCAAAGTATTTATAAGTTCAGAGGATCGGACTTCAGAAACTTTTTAAATTTTGAGTTAGACTGGCCAAAAGCCAAAATAATAAAATTAGAGCAAAATTATCGTTCCACTTCAATCATAATATCCGCCTCATCGGAATTGATAAAAAATAACAAACAGCAGAAACCAAAAGAGCTTTGGACAAAAAACGAGGAAGGAGAACAGATAAAAATATCCGCTTATGAAAATGCCGAAGAAGAAGCCTGGGGCGTTTGCGAAAAAATATTGGAATTAATAAGGGCGGGCGCTCAGGCCGGAGAAATAGGAATACTTTATAGGACAAATGCTCAGTCCCGTGCACTGGAACAGGTTTTTATCCGAAGCAAAATTCCATATGAAATATACGGCGGCCTTAAATTTTATGCCAGAAAAGAAATCAAGGATGTTATCGCCGGTCTTCGCTATGCCTATAATCCAAAAGACGCAGCAAGCGCAGAGCGACTGGAGAAAAGCCTGGGAAAAATAAAAAGCCGGTCTGTTTCCGCGCAACTTCCCGAGCTGGCAAAAGAATTAACACTGGTCCAGATCATAAGTTATTTCCTGGAAAATGCCGATTATTCCAATTATTTGGTAAAGAATTTTAAAAATCCCTCAGAACGCCTGGAAAATATCAAAGAGCTTATAAATTTTGCTTCTCAGTATGAAGATCCTTATAAATTCTTGGAAGAGGTAACGCTGGCATCAACTTCTGACGGCAAGCCCAAACTCCAAAAAAATGCGATAAAATTAATGACGATCCATGCCGCAAAAGGTCTGGAATTTGAAAATGTTTTTTTGGTCGGATGCAATGAAGGCCTATTGCCGCACGAGCAGTCTTTCTTCAAGGCCGAAGAACTTGAGGAGGAGAGGCGCCTTATGTATGTGGCTATGACCCGCGCCAAGAAAAAACTATTTATAAGTTTTTATAACCTTCCTTCCAGATTTCTAGGAGAACTTCCGGGAGATCTGATAGAATTTACAAAGATCTCCAGCTACGGAGAAAGGGATGCCGACTGGGATGACGAAACCATCTACATTGAATAATATTTCTTCTATATGAGACAAAGACTTGGACAGCATTTTTTGAAAAATACAAATGCGATAAGTAAAATTATCGCGGCCTTGGATATTAAAAAAGATGAGTTAATAATCGAAATTGGTCCTGGCAAGGGAGCGCTGACATTACCGCTAGCCGAAGGATGCACCCAAAAAAGCTGTAAATTAATCGCCATCGAAAAAGATGCCGAACTCGCCAAAAAACTTGGCGAGAATTTACAAGTAATAGAAGGGGATGCGTTAGAAGCTCTGCCTGATCTGGTTTCTAAATTAGAAAGAAAAAAATATAAATTAGTCGGAAATATTCCTTATTACATTACTGGAAAATTATTGAGAATTATAAGTGAGTTGGAACATAAGCCCGAACTAACTGTCCTAATGATTCAAAAAGAAGTAGCTGAAAGGATATCAGCCGTTCCGCCGAAAACAAATCTTTTATCCGCAGCGACTCAGTTTTGGGCAATACCCGAGATTATCCTGAAATTAAAGCCGGCCGATTTCGATCCCGCCCCCGAAGTTGATTCGGCGGTTATTAAATTAACAACAAAAATAGAAACGGAGGAAAATGCAGGAAATTATTATCGATTGATCCATATAATTTTCAAACAACCGAGAAAAACACTTTTAAACAATCTCCAAAAGGGACTGGGCATTAAAAAAGAAAAAATCGAACCCGTCCTAAGTTCGCTGAAACTGCCTTTAACCGCAAGACCCCAGGATCTATCTATAAATGACATCATAAAGCTGTCATCAATTACAACGCAATCATAATTCCGATAATTCGCACATAGTGGGGTTTACACGCAATGGCATATTTGTTGTATAATATAAACAATGAGCAAACTAAAAATACTCATTACTGTTTTATTTTTAGGGCTCGGATTGGGCGGAGCTTATTTTATTATTTCTAATTCTACGGCGGCCGCCCCTCAAGCGCAAAACAGCAATCTTGATATAACAAATAATAACCCGGTCGGAACCGAAATCGCCACATCCACCATAGCATCTTCAACTGCAAATCTCAGCGAGGTTTTGGCAAAAAAAATAGCAACAGAAATGGCCGCGGCCAATCCTAATGGCACTATAAATGTATCGGGGAAAAACTACGTCAGCGCTCCGAAGCCGGAGAATTTAGCTAATGACTTATATGCCGAAGCTCAGAAGAATTTTGACCCAAATAGCTTAAGACCAGTAATCAAAGATTCTGACATTAAGATATCTGATGACAACAGCAAGGATGCATTAACAAATTACTTTGTCTCCTTTAATGAAATAATCATCAACAATGCAAAAAATATTCCTCAAAACATACTATCTTCCAACTCAGATCCCCAAACTTCCGACTTTGCTCAAATAACCGATATTTATAAAAAAGGAATAGCTGATTTTTATAGCTTAAGCGTTCCTAGTAAAATTTTAGATATAGACAAAAAAGAAATAGAGTTGCTCACTACAGAAAAAAATATTTACCAGGCATTAGCTAATATGGATCAAGATCCAGTTACTGCAAATTTAGCGCTAAATGAATTACCCAACATCTATCAAGAATTTGATAATCTCAAAATAACTATAGATAATTTTATTAAAACTAATCAGCTAAATATAAATACTCTGCAATAAAATGAAATTAACTTTTTATAAAAAAATAATAATAGGGGTACTACTACTTGGTTTATTTTATAATCCATCATTTTTCATTCCAAAAACACATGCTGCCACAGTATTAGGAAGCGGCACGGTTTATCCAGATTTTCTAGCCGCCTTAACTAATAGTTACGTTGCTCCAAATATAGGCCTAATAGCATCAACCAATTCCAAAATAGCCGCGGAGCAATCAGCGCAACATCTCAAAACTAACACCGATAAGTGGACGCAAACACTTTTAAAAGTTGCCGGGCAGGCTATAAAAAAATTAGTGCTCGATCGATTGGCTAATGCAGCAACTCAATGGATACTTAATGGCGGATTTGAGGGCAAAGGCGGACCATTAATTCAAGATTGGGGCGCATTTTTCCAACAAGCCGGTCAAGAAGCCGTGGGAATGGAGGCTCAGCAACTCCTGCCATGGCTCTGTGCCCCGATAAAGGTTAATGTGGCTTTGAGCTTCTTTGCTCCACAACAATCCAATACGAGCGTGAGTTGTACGCTTAACAGCATTGTGGGTAATATAGATGACCTGTTTAAAAATTTTAATAAAGAAAGCAAGGGGAGGTGGCTTACTTATAATGCTCTCTGGGAACCGCAAAATAACTTTTTTGGCACAGCCATAGCCACAGAAGATCAAAAAGAACTAACTCTTTCGGATGTCCTAAAATCAAAAACCATGGACGCCCAGCTCAGTGCCGGATTCAAATCACAGACAAGGATTGTGCCGGATGGCAACGGCGGAACAAAAACCGAAATACTTACACCGGGAAATCAGATAGCCCAATCTATTTATAATACATCTTTGGATACAAACAAAGTAGCTGGAATCATAAGCGCTGACGACGTTGCCGGCTATATCGGGGCATTGATGGATGCCGTTATTTACCGCTATGGACTTTTAACGATGAATGGAATCGCCGGATCTTTGACACACAGTGATAGCGAGAATACGAGCACCGCCTATGCCGATTACCAAAATGCAGCTTTTTCCCAAATCAATTCTATTACATTTAAAAATGACCGCTCTCTGTTTAATTCAAATTTCAACAGTATGTTGGCTACAAAACAAAGCACATTGATAAATATTAATCAAGCCATTAACATAGAAACCAATCTAAAGGATGCACTTACCACGCTGCTAAATTGTGATGTTTCCGCTGCATTTCCAAGTGGACAAACCACATCAATAAGCAATCAATTCCTAAATATACAGGACGAACTCACTGTTATCGAGGCGGCTATAAGTAATTTTCAATCGAGTCGATCCGGCATTCAAAATGATATAACTACTATACAGTCAACTCAGTCTGAATTTAATGCTATGAACCCCCAAGATACCAACAGCGAAGATCTTATGGTTAAAACTTATAATAATCTAGTTACTAACGGCACCATGGACACGCAAGTCGCGAATCAGGCGCTTAGCGACTCGCAAACAAATCTCGCTAGCGCCCAAACTTACTCTAATAATTTATTACAATCAAATGCTGACTTGGGCGGCTACCAAGATATAATTTCAGCTTGCGCTAGCGTTCCAACTATAATTCCGTCATCAACATCATCAACAACTCCGCAATAAAAATCACCGATGAAAAAGTTTAGCGCAAAAAAAATAATATTTGCAGGATTATTGGTAGCGGTGTTTTTGTTGGCCCCTTCTGGCCTTACACACGCACAAACAACGACTGGTGGCACCATTGCAAGCTTTGCCGCAAACACCACAATCTCTTTTATTTCATGGACCCTTGGCACCATATTATTCGTCATTGGATATTTCTTTCACCTCGTTCTTTTCCTCGGCGGAACGATACTAAATTGGGTCTTGGAATTAAATTCCAACATTATTGACAACCCTGCGGTTCAAATAGGCTGGCCAATAACGAGAGATATAGCCAATCTTGCGTTTGTATTTTTAATAATACTCATCGCATTTGAAACTATTTTAAATACTGGCGCGCTGCAAATAAAAAAGGCTCTGCCTAAACTGATAATTGCCGCTCTTCTTATAAATTTCAGTTTATTGATAGCTACTGTCGTTTTGGACTTTGCCGGAATATTCACAAACTTCTTCCTCAATAGCGCCTACAGCGCTTCGGGCAATGGCGGCATCTCTCAGGCGCTCGCAGGAGCTATGAATATGTATGCGTTCCTCAAAACACCGACGTTTGATGCCAATGTCACGCTAACCACTTTCGGTGCTGGCACGGTGCAATTCTTATCCAGCTTAATTTTTGCGGATATAATGACAGCCGTCGGAGCCATTACTATGCTCGGCCTGGCCGCGATGTTCTTAATTAGATATGTAGTCATCGGGATTCTTTTAATAACTCTGCCAGCAGCAATAATCGGTTGGGTAGTTGGCGGTAGCGGCTGGTCGGAATGGACTAAGAAATTCTTTAAACAAACTTTTTTTGGACCAATTGCGGCATTTTATATTTATATAGCATTAAAGTCTTATACGGCTATTCAGGGAATCGTTAAATCCTCGAGTATCACTAAAGCCGTTGCCGACGATCCCAGCCACGTCATACAAAATACCGCCACCGACATCGGCTCAATGATTATGATAGTTTCTATTTTGCTGTATGGAATTAAAAAAGCCGAGGAAGGTTCGGAGTATACGGGAAAATGGACTACCAATGCCGCTACTGGAGCTATGAAGTTTATCGGAAAAGTTGCCGCTTCTCCATTTACATTGGGCAGCAAAGGCGTCAGCACAGCTGGATTAATGGGCGGGGCAGCCATCTCAGAGAAATTAGGACTATCAAGGATCGGAAGAGGCACCAGATATGAGGGATTGTTGAGGCCTCTTAGAAAGATTGGAGCAAGTGCCGAAGAAGCTAAGAAGAACTATGGCGGATTAAAAGATATTCCATCCGCTGTATTTGAAGAAGTGACCGGCGGTTATGGAGCGGCCAACAGGAAGTTCAGACTAAAAGAACAGGGGCAATTTAAATCCGAGGACAAAGAGGTGGAGAGGCTATCAAAGAAAATGGTTTACTTTGATCCGAATCAGGCGGGTAATGCGGGCTATATGGATCAATATAATAAAGATATTGCCAAGGCTCAGGCCGACATCAAAGAATACCTTAACAAAAATTCCGGAAGCCTCGAAAAAACGACCAAGGAGTTTGAGAAGAGATCAACGATTAAGTCATTGGCAAAAAGAGCCGATGTTAATGAAAAAACCGTTTCTGATTTCATTGAAAATAATGCCGGGGATATAGAAAATGCAAAGAAATATTTTGAAAGGGAGGGCGATATAAAGGGACTGATGAAGTCCACGCTAGCCACCAGGCAGCAAGTTGAAGATGCCTTAAAGAAGAACTTCAACAATCTTAAGGATGCAAGAAACGAACTAAATAAGCCCGCCACAAGAAAACAGAACGAAGAAAGGATCGCTAAAGAAAAACAAGAACAAAAAGAAGGGGCTCATGAAGATTATATGGAGCACGGCTTTCCTAGAACTTAAAAATATTAATTAAAATGGCAGAAGCACCAAAACAATACGAATCAGAAAAATTGGAAGCGCAAAAAAGATTTGAAGCGCTTCCTGAAAAACTAAAAAAAGAAATGCTGGCCGACAAAAACGTCCAGCTTGTTTCTAATATCTGTCAGGACTACAGCATTTCCGAAGATAAGGTAAAAGATGTTGCCTTATTAGTAGGCGAGGTTTTTTTGGGCTACACCAAGCCCGAAGAAATTGCCTCAGAATTGCATCAATATTTTGAAATTGATATGCAAAAAGCCAACTTCATTGAAATAGAACTTAAACAAAAATTATTCAATGCATTAAAATCTGATCTAGATAAAGTTTACAATCCGCCCAAAATAACCGAAGAGGCTCAAGTTCAAGAAGAATCTGCTCCGAAGGTAGTTAATTTCGAAAAAGAAGCCGCCCCATTATCTGCAATACCAAGCCAGCCTGCGCAAGCAGATCAACCGGCACCAGCTATACAAAAAATTCCGGCAATGGGAACCGGCACCGTTTCTGTACAGCCACAGACTACAAAACCGGAACAGATAACTTCTGCGCCAGAAATATCCAACTCAACTCAAGACAAGCCCTTCATAATTCAAACCAAAACCGAGACCATTAAACCAACAATTCCGCAATTCACCAAAGAATCTCTTTCTTTGAATTTAAAAGTAGAACCGTCATTCGCAGCTAAACCGGTAGCTCCAAAACCTATTTCTGTGCGGCTAGAAACAGAACAAGCAAGCAATGTTAAATTCACGATGCCGGTATCTCCACGGCCAGCGACAGATAACTTACAGCAAACAGCGCCGATTCAACAGTCCAAAATAGAAACTCCGGCAAAACCAGCTGCTCCTATAGCTACACCGAAACCAGCAATGCCGCAGCCGGTTTCGCAGCCCATTACATTAAAAATCGATGCCCAACAAGAAAAACCGATGTCTGAACTTAAACCAGTAGTCGAACAGCCTAGAACTGTTCATTATAGCAATTTCAAGACACCGTTAGCTCCATCCGGAGTGCCCAAAAAGCTCGAACCCAAAAAAGAAGACTATATCAATCTTTCGACGTTTACAAAAATAAGCGGAAACGTTGTCGATCTGCGATCGACTAAAAATGAAAATTAATAAATCAAAATGCAAAATGACAATAAAAAATTTAAAATCGAGTTCAAGAAAAGATTATATGATTGGGTTATAAAGCTAATCAAATTTATCGATAAGCTTCCAAAGGATTCCGTGAGTAGTGTTATGAGCAAGCAACTTCTACGAAGCGGAACTAGCATATTAGCAAATTACATTGAAGCAAATTCTGCTAACTCTAAGAAGGATTTTATAAATTTTTTTACACACTCTTTAAAATCTGCAAATGAATCAAAGGTCTGGTTATCTTTGTTAAAGGATACCGGCAAAGGAAATAAGTTGGAAATAGATTTTCTTTTAAAAGAATTAATAGAAATTGCCAATATTTTGACAGCAAGCATATTAACCCTAAAAGGTAAAAAATAATTTTGATATTTTAATCTGTCATTTTGATTTTTGATATTTACGCTTTAAACTTATAATATGCAATTCCAAGTTCCACAATTTATAGAAACAGAAGACAAAATTGTAGGACCGTTAACACTAAAACAATTTGTCTATGTTGCAATAGGAGCGGGTATCTCCTTTTTTTTATTTTTTTATTTTAATTTGTGGCTTTGGGCTTTTTCGGTGGTGCTTATAAATACAGCCACCATCTCTTTAGCTTTTATAAAAATAAACGGAATTCCTCTTCCTAAAATAGCCACTGCGGCTATAGGATACTTTTGGAAGCCTAAATTTTATCTATGGAAAAAAACCAATATCCCCGCTCCAAAAATAGAAAAACGCGCAGCTGCTATGGAAGAAGAAGCAAAAGTTAATCCCCTTAATGACATTTGGCAAAAATTATTAACATCAAAGGCTCCGATCCCGACACGTGAAAAAACCACACGTCCAGCTCTTTTTGATCAATTTAAATCACACCAGGAAAAATATGAAGTTTTCCGGAAAATAACAGGAGAAAAGGAAATGGCCAGAAGGATCGACTACAAATAAATAATGGATCCAATTAAAAAGTAAAAAATTGTATACTTAATACATGCCGAACACACAAGAATCAAAAGGGCCGTCGCTTGCCACTCAACAATTCGTGAATATTGATTCCATTACCGATGGTGTGATTAAGCTGAAAAATAAAGCTTATAGAAAAATACTTATCGTTTCTGGAATAAATTTTGATCTAAAGTCGGCGGAAGAGCAGGAGATGATAACTTTCGCTTTTCAAAGCTTTTTGAATTCAGTAGATTTTACCCTTCAGCTTTTTATACATTCAAGAAAAATTAATATCGATAATTATCTTAAAAAAGTAGAGGATAGGGAAAATCAAGAGACCAATGAGCTTTTAAAAAATCAAATTTTTGAATATAGGGAATTCATTAAGTCTTTTGTTGCACAAAATGCCATAATGTCTAAGAATTTTTTTGTGGTGGTGCCATTTGATCCGATTAGAGTTTCCGAAACAAGCACTGGCGTTAAAAATAAATTATTTGGAATATTTGGAACAAATAAGCCGGGGGGCGAGAGCCAAGAGCAAACAGAAAAAGAATACTTAGAACAACTCGATCAAAGAGTAAATGAGGTTATAGATGGATTAAATCAGGTAGGGTTAAGGGTTGTCCCACTGAATGATGAAGAACTTTCGGAGCTTTTTTATAATTTATATAATCCGAGCACAATAGAGAAGAAGGTTGCCTAACAAATAGACACAAACTTATTATGGAAAATAATCCCAAAAATGTAATAGACGTTATTGCACCGGCCGCTGTGGAAATAAATTCCAATTTCTTAAAACTCGGCGACAAACTCGCTAAAACCCTTTTCATATTCTCCTATCCGCGGTTTCTCTCCACCGGGTGGTTCTCTTCAGTAATCAATATGCCGGATCTCATAGATATTTCCATATTCATACATCCAGTAGAAACAAATCTCGCATTGAAGCAATTAAGAAAGAAAGCTGCTCAAGTAGAATCGCAAATATACGAAAAACAGGAAAAGGGCGTCGTAAGAGATCCTATGTTAGAAACAGCGTTTCAAGATATTGAAGGACTGAGGGATTCGCTTCAACAGGCGCGCGAACAGCTTTTTAACGTGAGCGTTTACATAACTATTTATGCCGATAAGATTGAGGAATTAAATAAACTCGAGGGTCGCATAACCAATCTTCTTGAAAGCCGCCTAGTCTATGTTAAACCGGCTCTATTCCAACAAATCGAGGGATTTAATTCATCTCTTCCGTTGGGACAAGATCGTTTATTAATCTACAATCCGCTAAATTCTGGCCCGCTTTCTTCTTTCTTTCCATTTACTTCTGCCGATCTTACCTCCGAAGAGGGCATACTTTACGGCATCAATCAAAGCAATAATTCAATGATAATCTTTGATAGATTTTCATTAGAAAATGCCAATATGGTGGTATTCGCAAAAGCCGGCGCAGGAAAGAGCTATGCCGTCAAGCTTGAAGCGCTTCGCCTATTAATGATGGGAACGGATATTCTAATCATAGATCCGGAAAATGAATACGAAGCACTCTCATCTTCAGTTGGCGGAAGCTATTTTAGAATTTCACTAGCTTCTCAGCACCATATCAATCCTTTTGATATTCCCATCATTCCCAAAGACGAGGATCCCAGCGATGTTTTGCGATCACATATTGTCAATATTGCCGGCCTGCTAAAGCTGATGATGGGTCAGCTTACCCCAGAAGAAGATGCGCTTTTGGATAGAGCCATTTCTGAAACCTATGCTTCTCACGATATCGCTCCTGGCAAAGATTTTAGTAAAGCCATACCTCCGCTTTTAGAAGATCTGCAAAAAATTCTGGAAAACATGGAAGGCGGAAAAACCATGGCGCAGCGTCTCTATAAATACACACAAGGAAGCTATGCGGGATTTACTAATCAGCCGACTAACGTTGATATCAAAAATCGCTTAATAGTCTTCTCTATCAGAGACCTTGAAGAAGAGCTTAGGCCTATTGCAATGTATATCGTCCTGAACTTTATTTGGAGCCTAATACGCGCCGAATTAAAGAAAAGAGTATTAATAGTAGATGAAGCCTGGGTGCTTATGAAATACGAAGATGGCGCATCTTTTATGTTCGGTTTGGTTAAGCGATGCAGAAAATATTTCTTAGGCGTTACCACAATTACTCAAGATGTAGAAGACTTCTTAAAGTCTCCATACGGCCGTCCAATCATCACCAATTCTTCTTTACAACTCCTTTTAAAACAATCACCCACAATGATAGATTTAATTATTAAATCATTTGGTCTTACAGAAGGCGAAAAAAATCTTTTATTGGAAGCTGCGGTGGGCGAAGGACTTTTCTTTGCCGGACTCAACCACGTTGCCATTAAAATAATAGCTTCCTATCTTGAAGATAAGATTGTTACCACCAAACCAGAACAAATTCTTCAACAACGCGGAGAATAATAACTAACACTACTTCATGCCAGAGCAAAGCCAGGAAAAGCAATTTAATAAAGCCCTCAAACCCGAACCACAATCAGAACAAGGTGAGGAATATAAGCCGAAATTATCTATTTGGGAAATTATCATAATAACCCCCTTCTATTTAATCTCCGATTCGCTTGAACTGTTATTGTTTTTATTCGGATTATCCGATTTTGGAATGATAAGCTTGGTACGCACATCCGTCAGTGAATTTTATTTCGTCGTTATTAAAAAAATGAGGAAGGAAATATGGCTAACAAGCTTGGCGGTTGGCGTAATTACAGCAATGCCTTATATCGGCGCACTCATTCCTTCTACTATCGGCTGGGGTATGGTGGTATTTATAGACCAATTCGGAATGAAAAAGATAGAAAGCACATTAAAGAAAGTCGGAACGGTGGGTAAGACGGCGCTAAAAATAGCTGATAAGGCCGGAAAAATATCCGGAAAGGTTTAAAAAATATTATTCTAACTCCAGATTATAAATCCGGTTTTTTCTGGATTCCTGCTTTCGCGGCAACAACAGAAAGAGTATAATTAAACATATAAATGATTATTTTCAATTTATTTAAAAAATATGGCATTCTCTTAGTTAGCCTAGCTTTATTAGGCTCACTTTTTAGCTTTCCGGCTGGCGCCCAAACTACTCCCAAAATTCCCACAATCACGCTGCCAACCAATCCAAATTTTGATCTCGTAATATCCTGGCGCGCAACCAATTATGTGCCCGCCAATTACCAGGGCAAAATTATGCCCAGCAATAACTCTTCTGTTGTGGTAAGTTTTGATGCGCTAGATCAAGGTAAATTTGTGGATCTTTCCAAGCAAAACATAATCTGGTATCTGGGAGATAATTTTTTACAATCCGGCATTGGGCTAAAATCGGTAAAATTTACAGTCAATCAATTGAACCCAGTAATAAGCATAAGCATTCCCAACTATAAAGATGCAAAGTATTCCGCGGGTGATATTGAAGGGGTCATCACTATTCCAACTACTTCTGCAAAAGTTGTCATAGATGCTCCATATCCGGCCAAGGCCATTAAAATAGGTAATAATTTATTTCAGGCGCTGCCCTACTTTTTCAATATTTCAAATTTAAATCAATTAAATATTTCTTGGAGCGTTGACGGTTCCGATGTGTCTAGTCAATCCGGAAATGCTTCCATCTTAAATCTCACAACTGCCACGCAGGGCAGTCCGGCTGTCGGCGCCAATACCAGCATAAACGTCACTGCTCAAAATCCAGCCAGTGATTTTGAATTCGCCAGAGGCTATATTAATTTAGATATAAAATAAATGATCAATTTTTCAAAAAAACCTTTAGCAATATTATTGATAGGATTTATATTTTTTAACACCTACCAAATAAGCCTTGGGGATAATTACACGCCAGCTACTATATATGGCTGTCCAAATGGTGGAACGCCTTATGCATTAAGCGACGGTAGCAAAACTATATGTAAATTAAGTGACCCTCAACAGGCTGGTGGAATTTGGGTCTGCCTAAAGGGAACTGCTTATAACTACGCAACTCCACTACAATCAGGCCAAACTATTGAAGTATGCGGTAAGGAAGCCGAACAAACGCAATCAGTTGAGGGATGCGTGCTTGGATGTCAACCAGCATATGAAACATCAGCGCCGTGTGTAAAAAACGGAGTAACATATCCCGGCCTTTTTATATGCACACCCATACCCACAGCATCATCTTCGCTAGAATCGGATATCAGTCTCAAAGCAGTAATAACTCCCTATGCTGCCAGAGTTACCATTCCTTGCAACGCAACAGCCATCGGAGTTAACGGTCAGTGTCCCGTGGCCGATAATCCCGCCAGATACATTGCCAGACTTTATCAATTCGGCCTAATGATCGTTGGATTCATAGCGTTGGGTGCAATAATATATGGCGCAGCCCTATATACATTATCAGCCGGAAATATGGCTTCAAAAGAAGAAGGTAAATCATGGATGCTCAATGCCATATATGGAATACTGCTTTTACTCGGCGCCTATCTTATTCTTTATACAATCAATCCAAGCTTGGTAAATTTAGCAAATCCAACCGTAGAGCCGATTAACCTAGATACACTTTTACCGCCTAGTACCTATCAAGCAGCTTCAACAACACAAACAAGTAATTCGCCTACAGAAAGTTCTGGTCAACTTTCTGATGGATGTTTGGTATCGCAAAGTACCGGTGGAATGTTCGGCGCAGATACAACTATTAATGGACAACAAGTTTCCAGCTTATCAACTTCCAATGGCGGAATGGAATGTACGAAATGCGAAGATGGCAATGATCTAACAAACGGAAAGTGTGTGTGCAAAAACGGATTGACTAGAAAATCAAACGGAGTGTGTTGTGTAGCTAATGCCGTATTGTATAAAGGCGTATGTACACCGTGCAGTGATTTTTCGTCCCAAAACCTTTCAGCGTCAGAAATACAAACCCTTGTTTCACAAGCGCAGTCACAAGGCTTATTGACGGATAGCTTTGATACAATAAAGACCTCTTGTGGCCTATAGAAATTAAACTGATTAAATTAATGGACTATAAACGCATAATAAGAATAATAGTTATTGTATTAATAATTGCCGCAGTTGGAGTTGGCGCTTATTTCCTTTGGATGTGGCTTAGCTCAAAAACCGTAGGCAATCTACCCGGCACCGGTCAAACACCTACCACGGAAGTAGTTAATGTAGGCGAAGGCGGTGCTATTGGAGCGCAAATAAATACCTCCGAACAAACGACAACTCAAACACCTCAAACTGTTACTCAAAAACTCTCAATATTTATTGATACGCCGGTTTCAGAATATTGGTTAAGTTCTAAAGACAACAGTGTTTATTTCTCAAATTTAGCCGGACAGATCATAAAAATAAACAGCGACAATACCAGAAGGTTGGTAAGCTCTCAGACCTTAAATAACTTACATTCTATAACGCCATCTGCGGATGGTTCGCTCGCAATAGCAGAATTTAATTATCCTCAGCTTCCGACTTTCAGTGTTTTCATGGCAAGCTCTACTAGCTGGCAACCGCTTCCTGCCACTACCATATCCGCAGCCACCTCTCCAGACTCCAAGAAAGTAGCCTACACAGACAGCAAAGCTCTTAACATTTTTGATCTTGCAACCCAAAAGGCTACAAAAGCTCAAGATATGAGCCAGGTCGGGCTTAATTTAAACTGGAT
>JAJYZL010000042.1 GCA_021799965.1 bacterium
ATTGTAGAGACAAACAAACCCAACAAATACAGTATCCTCGTAGAGGATAAATAAATATTTTTAACACGTAAAGGTTAAAAGATTATAGAAGTTAGAAGGTTCGGAAGAAAAATTAAGTTGACGCTTATGCGTCTGAGCCGGACAGGCTTGTTCTGAAATCAGAATTGCTTCCGGCTCTTCAGAGTTATGCGTTAAAAGAAAAATGTAGTGTCGTTGTTACTACTCCATACTAATTTCTCCCTACTCCTTACTATTCACTGCCTACTTTATTATCAATTACGTAACGCATTATTTCTGCGTTGTTCTTTAGTTTTAATTTTTCAAGAATGTGAGTTCGGTAGGTGCTGATAGTTTTTACGCTAAGAGATAATTCTTCTGCAATTTGCGAGACCGTTTTGCCCGAAGCGATCAAAGACATAACTTCAAATTCACGGTCGGATAAACTTTCTATAGGATTTTTTTTACTAACATTTTCAAAATCTCTTGTTAATAACTCAACCGCCTCGGGAGAAATATATTTTTTACCATCAAGAATTTGATCAATCGCGTTGACCAGTTTTTCGGGCACACTATCTTTCATAAGATATCCATCAGCGCCGTCTTTGAAAACTCTTAATGCAAATTCATCTTCATGATACATACTCAAAATAAGAATCGGAAGATTATGATTCATACGCTTAAGTTCTTTAATAACTTCTAATCCGTTTCTGCCCGGCATATTGATATCCAAAATTATAATATCCCATTTTTGCTTTTTAATAATTTCAAAAGTCTCCGAAGCGCAGCTTGCTTCGCCAAATTTAATATCATTATAATGCTCTTCTAATATTTTAATAACTCCGCTTCGTAAAAGAGCATGATCGTCTACTATAAGAACTTTTAACATATACAACCTTTTTTAATTTAGGTATTAGGTTCCGCCGAAGGCGGAAGGCAATAGAATCATTTATGTTTTTGATCTAAGAACAAGGAATAACGATTAACGATTTTTGATGATATAAAGATTTCATCTTTCAATGTTTTTTTGCGCTGTTTCTACACTTTTCACAAAAATGGATATTAATTCATTACTTTCATTTATTGCTGTTTCTATTTTCACTTCTGATTTGCAAAGTTTTGATTTGTGAATAATCTTTAAACAGACAAATGTTTCTCTTAATTCTTTTAGTACAATTTTGATTTTATGAATAAAGTCTTTTCTTGACTCTCCACTTTGGGCTTCTCCGTAATTTAATGCTGGGGATGTTCCGGAGCGAACTAATTGTCCCGATAAATGATTCCCGGCTTTTGTATTCGGTAATTCATTCACTATTTCAATAATAAGTACAGCAAAATTTACCAGCCGCTCTTCTAATTCAAATTTATTCATTTGTTCTTACTCCAATTAAATCTTCTTAAATCCAAAATCAGCATTCTTGTTCTGAAATCAAAAAATATCGATTAACGATTTATGATTTACGATGTTTACACAATCATCCTAAATCTCAAATCATCAATCCTTGTTCTTAAATCAATTTATGTTCTACTTATAAATTACAATTGCCTAATTCCTATTGCCTTTCTCCTGCCTACTGCCTATTCACTATTGCCTATTTAATCGGTAAAACCAACGCTACCTTCGTGTCGTTTTCGTTTCCAACAATTGTAAGCTCGCCACCATGTATAAGAGCACGTTCTTTCATTCCAAGTACTCCTAATGATAAATGACCGGTTAATTCTTCTTCACTAATCCCCTTACCATTATCAGCAATTTCTAACAAGAGATATTTTTCCTTTACAGTTAAATTTACCATCGCCTCGCTTGCGCCGGAATGGCGGGCAATATTAGTTAGAGCTTCTTGATAAATCCGAAATACTACTGTAGTTTTTTCAAAATCGAGAGAAATATTTTCAGCAGGTAAATTCAGTTTGAAATTAATATTCATTCTTCTTTGCACTTGCAGCGATAGCCATTCAATTGCGGCTGTTAAACCCAAATGATCCAAAACACCCGGTCTCAATTCCGATGCAAGCTTTCTGGTTGAGTCAATTAATTGATTAGTGATTTCCACCATGGAATTGATATCCGTTTCTAAGTTACCGTCAATTATATATTTATTTTTTGATAGAGAGTGAAGATCGATTTTCAAAACTGTTAATAAATGTCCAAGATCATCATGAATTTCTTTTGAGATACGGGCTCTTTCTTCTTCTCGTATTCTTTCGAGATGAGCAGAAAGAGTCCTAAGGCGTTCACGTGATTTATTTATTTCTTCTTCCGCCAGCTTGCGTTCGGTAACGTCCACTAGCGACACCACTATCCGGGCTTCTTCTTCTTCTTCTTCTTCTTCTTCTTCTTCTTCTGCAAGAAACAATCTTGCAGTATTAAACTGAAGAAGAAGTTCATTGCTTTGAGTAAGATCATTTTTCATAATTTCGCTCCAATTATGTTTCCCTTGGGTAGTTGCCCATAGTGTTGTTTGAAATTTCTCAGCAGCTCTTTTTCTAATTTGATGTGGTCGGTAGTAACGTAATAATGGATGCATACATTGTCATTACGAAGGTATCCTGCAATGCGTTTATTCTTCAACACATTTCCTGTATAATTTGCAGTGCGTCTGCGGAGATTCTTCGAGGAGCCAATATAGATAACATGGCTGCTGCATTGGGGGTAAGGGATCTTCGATGATAGACGTAACTCATAGACTCCAGGTTCAGCCGGGATTCGATTAATCCTTTTGCCTACGGCAGATTGGCGGGACGAAATCATTGCAATGGGTTTACTGAATGAAATACTTTTGGGATAGTAGCAGGCACGCCGTTCTCTGAAGTTAGGAATGGACAGCAGTTTTCTGCATTCACAGATAGCCCGCGCAGAGAGATGGATGTCGTATTGCTCACGGAGAACAGTCTGAATGTCCTTATCGGTAAGCGCTTCATCGAATTCATCAATGATACCTTTTATAACAGTTGCAAAGGATCTTCTCCTGGAACTGAAAAGCATTCTTAGGTTCACAATCTTTCCGCCCTGCGTTTGGAGTGTTAAGACAGATACTAATCTTGAGAGTCTCGATTCATCAAGCTTTGGAAACGGAAACAGTGAAAGGAATTGCCTAAACGTCAATGGCTTGATATCCAACTCTTCTTCAGTCTCCCAAAACTTCCTCTGTATAGTTAGAATTCCACGGACAATATGTTCCGAGAACTCATTTCTTGTATTAATCATTTTCACAACAACTTCATTATTATTTGTTGCATTTCCCGAAGGGATGCATTCGCATATCGGATATCGTTTCAACAACCGTTCGTCTGATATCTCTACATCATAGGCGCATCCGTCTTTGTCGGAAAATTTCAAGTCACCATTTGCCGGAATGACCTTCGCATAAAAAGAGAGGTGTTTTCCTTTGTGATCCTCTTCCTCATTGATTTTCCGCTCGATGAACGTTACGTATTTCACTAAAGGCATCTTAAGTATTTTAGACAATGTTATTTTTGCAATCGTCGAACCATGCAAAGGAGATGAGTTATTTTCAAGGGGTGGGATAATAAAATGGTAATTATCATTCTTCATTTGTGTTTCTATCTCATCCCCTGAATTGGTTTTTTTCCCATAATACGTATCTCCGCTGCATCTCCGGATACAATTTTACTGCGCAACTGCTCAGTGATCTGTTCGGCAAGTTCCTCTTCTGTATAACCAAGTAATGGCGCATACTTGTGAACAATATCGTCGAAAGCCTTGTTTTGCTTTAGGAGATTCAGAGATTCTGTAAACACGAGAACTCCTTCGGGAATGAATTTAAAAATATTTTCAATCACGTCTTTGTGATGTTCCTCTTTTCTATGAAGTTCTTCCTCCGCCAGCTTGCGTTCGGTAATATCCTTAGCAACTCCTCCCATTTGAACCGCTTTACCATTTTCATCATATATTAACGACTTCCTATCCAAAATCCATACGATAGAACCATCCGGTCTAACAATGCGGTATTCAGCAGTTGCCCTTCCATTCTCAAACAATTCCCTATCGCTCTCTTCAGCTATTTGACGATCATCAGGGTGCACCATTTCAATCCACAATTTTGGATTTGCTTTAAATTTCTCTGCAGATATACCGCAAAATTTCTCGAATGCGTTACTCACGTCGAGAATATGCGAACCATCAAGTGTAGCCGTCCATACAACATCATTCAATTCTTTGATAAGACTGTTGAACCGATTGTTGCTTTCCTTTAGTGCAGCTTCGGCTTTTTTGCGCCCGCTGATGTCATTTATAGTTACATTTATTACTAAATCACCCTGGCCACGCATTATGTCGCATTTCATATTTGCCCAAAATATTTCCTTATTTTTCTTCATTCTTAAATCGAATTGTTGCTTCTTATGAGTTTCGAGCAGATATTTCATTTGTAAAAGAAAGATATTTTGATCTTCCTTTACAATGAAGTCAGTGATGAGTTTATTCTTTAATTGATTTTTACCTCCGCCTAACAATTTACCGGCAGCAAGATTGGCTTCGGTAATTACCTTTTTTTCAGAAATTGTTAAATAGCTAACCGGTGCAAGGTTATAAAGATCAAAATATTTTTGGCGCGCTTCAGCAAGAGCAATCTGAATGGTACGTAATTCGCCGATCTGCATTTCAAGTTCAATCTGGTGAACTTCAAGTTCGTGCAATACTTTTTTAAGTTCCGGAAGATTATTCTTATCTGCCTTGGCTTTACGGCTGCGTAATTTTTTTTCGGCAAGGTTCCGGATATTAGAATTGTTATCAGCGGGTTCTTTTTTCATAAACAAACCTATTGTCATGTCAAATTTTGATCAACTTGCACAGTGGTGAATTCCCCGAAAAGCAGTTCTTGTGGTATTCTCGCCTTATTTCCTTTTACTGAATTCAAAAAATTAGCAACCTTATCTTTTCTTTATTCAATATCAACCAACTAAAACCAGGATTATAGATGGAAACAAACGATGGAAAAAAAATCTTTCAGCCTTCGCAGGAGGTTGTGGACCAAGCGAATGTGAAGGAGTACGATCAATTGTACAAATATTCACTCGAACAGCCTGAAGTTTTTTGGTCCCAACAGGCAGATCAGTTGTCCTGGTATAAAAAATGGGACAAAGTGCTCGACAAGAGCAATCCTCCCTTTTTTAAATGGTTTGAAGGCGCCAAAACAAACATCATTTTGAATGCCATAGACCGGCATCTTCATTCTGCTACCAGGAATAAACTGGCAATTATTTGGGAAGGTGAACCGGGCGACTCCCGGACTTTCTCCTACCACGCTTTGAACCGCGAAGTGTCTCAGTTTGCCAATATCCTGAAAAGTATGGGAGTAAAAAAGGGGGACGTAGTGACGATTTACATGCCCCA
>JAJYZL010000043.1 GCA_021799965.1 bacterium
TTTAATTATGTATTTATATTTTTTACTTGTCATCGCATCATTGCTTTTAGTTAATTTTGCCTATGCCATTTGTCCCGTCTGTATAGTTGCGATTGGTGCCGGAGTAGGGATAGCGGAAAAGTACGGCGTTGATGATACGATTGTCGGTTTATGGTCGGGCGCTTTAATTGTCGCTATGGCCTGGTGGACGGTGAACTGGCTTATAAATAAAAATTGGAAATTTAGAGGAATGGGCTCAATCGTGTTTGTTGCTTACTATCTTCTTACAATAGTTCCGCTTTATTACGCCGGTCTTATCGGCAAAATATCCAATAAATTTTGGGGTATAGACAAACTTTTTTTGGGAATCATTATTGGCGGAATTTTGTTTTATGCCGGAGAAAGCCTGCATTTTTATCTCAAATCTAAAAATAATAATAAGGTTTATTTCTATTTTCAGCGAGTTATTATTCCGGTAATAGTTCTTATTTTAGCTAGCGTTGTTTTTTACTTCTTAACGAAGTAAAATTTAATAATTAAATTATACATATGATTGATATTAAAAAACTCAATGAGTTTATAGAAAAAGTGGACCATATGAAGAAGCAGGAGAAGATGGATCTGTCTTCGGATGAGGATCTGAGCATTGCTATTATGAACCTTGTAAGTATAGAGGAGCATTTCTTTTTTACCGGCGTTAAAACTAATAAGCCGGAATATTTTGATTTACTTAAAGAAGTTCGCGAAATGCGCAAAGAGCTTCTTAAAAAAATTATTAAAGAATATGAGGGCGAGGTTTGGTGTATCTCCAAGCATTTACTTTCAGCGTCTATGCGTTTAATGGAAGTTGGCACGAAGCAGTTGAGCATCGGCAATAAAAAAGAGGCACAAGAGCTTTTTAGAAAAGCTTATAATCTGTATTCTCTTTTCTGGGGACTTAATATGAAGCTTATTAAAACAAGCGATATCAAAAAAATAGACGACAATGCGCTTAATCGGCACGATGTGGAAAGGGGAGGGGCTATGGGTAAGCTCGGCGAACTAATTAAGAAGGCCGTGGATTGTTGCATTGAATAATAGGATATGATTTTTGCCTGGGAACAAAAATATAGCGTTAATGTTAGAGAAATAGATCTTCAGCATAAAGAAGTATTAGAGTCGATGCATTTTATTTACGATCTAATAATTTCTAAAAAGCCGTTGAGTGATTTAAATAAAGCATTGGATGTTTTAATGCATCACTCAAACGCTCATTTTTTGACCGAAGAGAATTATTTCAAGGAATTTAATTATGGCGGCGCAGAAGAGCATATTGAAGCTCATAATAAATTAAGAAAAGATCTGGCTGATTTTGTTGAAAAAATTAAAAAACAAGATGGCGCTGGCATATACAAAATATTCTATGATTTGATTGATTTTCTAGAAAATTGGTTAGTTGACCACCTGGAAACATTAGATAAAAAATACACAAAGTGTTTTAATGAGCATGGCTTGCACTAAAAAACCGCTTTAAGCGGTTTTTTGATTTGGTGGACCTAGGGAGAATCGAACTCCCACCTCCTCCATGCCATGGAGATGTAATACCATTTTACTATAGGCCCTGCTGACTGTTTATATAATAAAGGTTTTTAAATTTTTTTCAACAAGTTTAATCTTTGATTTTTATTTTTTTAGTTTTTATTACGTGCTCTCGAGAGGAATCGAACCTCTATTTTATCCTTAGGATCCAGCACTAATGTCCTACCAATATGTGTCCTCGAGAGGAATCGAACCTCTATTTTATCCTTAGGACGGATTTGTTCTATCCATTGAACTACGAGGACATAGTGCTGGACGCGGCGTATTTGTTTTCCCCGTAATTAGCTTTGCTATAGTGCGGGGTTCTATCCATTGAACTACGAGAGCATCCGTTCTTGCCGAACTCGCTTTATGATATTATATTTTTTTAAAATTATCCACAGCTTGTGGAAATTGTTTTTTAAGTTTATGTATTATACTAAATTCAGACTTTTATTTGTGTAATAAAAGTTTGGCATTGTACCTAGAAAAGGGTTTTCCGTTTAAATATCATTGTGAGGATGACGTTTCTGCGGAATGTGTAAATTTTTTGACTGTTCCAAATTTGGAGTCAAAAGGTTTGCCGACCCTTTTGTGGGTGTAATGTACAGGGCAAAATCGCCCCTTTTTTGTTTTAAGGGAATTGTTTATCCGTCTTATTTTAAGATTGTTCGGATTTTTGCCGCTTGGTATACTTATTTTATAGGGAATCGTCAGGGAAATTGATTTTAAATTAATTTCCATAAGGTCGCGATTTACCCTTAATCTAATTTTTAAAAATATGGAAGCTCGATGTATGAAGTGTAAGGCTCCGAAAATGATGAAGGATGAAAAAGAAGTAGAAATGAAGCGGAAGGGCGGTAAGATGGGTAGGGCTATGACCGGCGTTTGCCCGGATTGCGGCACTAAAATGTTTAGGATCCTGCCCGCCCAAAAATAATACTGGGCCAAATATAAAGATCTGGCTTGTGAGGAGCCGGATTTTTATTTGTGGGAATACTCTATGGATTATGATATACTTACCATAAGTAAAAACTAAAAGGTCGTATAACCTTCTAATTTAAAAAAACATGGCAACAAAGAATTCTGCGTTTATGAAGCCAATGACAGTCAGCGCTGATTTGGCGGCTGTCGTTGGAAAGGGTCCGATGCCGAGGTCTGAAGTTGTAAAAAAGCTTTGGGCATATATCAAGAGCAAGAATCTTCAGGATCAGAAAAATAAACGCAATATCAATGCCGACGAAGCTTTGAAAAAAGTTTTCGGAGGAAAAAGCGTTGTGAATATGTTTGAAATGACCAAGCTCGTTTCTAAGCATCTTTCCTAAGTTAATTTCGAAATTAGCGTAGCGATACGCATTAAATAAAAAATTCGGCTTGTGAGGAGCCGGATTTTTTATTAAGATTTAAAGGCGTTAAGTTAAACGGAAGCGTGCCAGAGAGGTCGAATGGGCCGCACTCGAAATGCGGTATACCCGAAAGGGTATCGGAGGTTCGAATCCTCCCGCTTCCGCTTTATTATAATTAAAAAAAATATCTGACGAGAAATAAAAATTTGCTGATTTTAAGTTTTTAATTTATTCTTTTGTGCAGGGGGCCATTAGCTTAGTGGTAGAGCACCCGGTTTGCATCCGGGAGACGCGAGTTCAATTCTCGCATGGTCCACAATTAGATCTTAGATTAAAAAATTTTTACGCTTTTGCAAAAACAAAGGCTATTATTTTTTTAGCTCCTGCTTGCTTCAAATTTTTTACAGCTTCGTTAATAGTTGAGCCAGTTGTAAAAACATCATCCACTAGAATAATATTTTTATTTTTTACTTCATTTGGATCAATCAACGCAAAACAATCCTTAACATTTTTCATTCGTTCTTCCGGATCCTTTAGCTCGGCTTGTGTCTTGGTAAATCTAATTCTTTTTAGGGCATTAATATTAATAGACGCCCCGGTTTTTTTACAAAGTATTTTTGCGATTAATTCTGACTGGTTAAAACCCCGTTCTCGCTCGCGGTCTTTATGAAGGGGAATTGGTATTATTATAAAATTTTCAAAATTATACTTCAGCAAACTTAAGTATTTTTCTAAAATAGGCTCTACTGTATTCAATAAACTAGTCCACCTATTATATTTTATAAATTTGACTATATTTTTTACCGAATCATTTTTATAATTTGTAGCCGGAGCTAGCAAATATTTTACATCTTTATGACAAGTTTTTTCTTCTCCAGGAATACGCGATTTACATTTCGGGCAAAAAAATGAAGAGTAGGTAATTATTGAGTCCAGGCATTTTTCACATATTTTGTCCCGCTTCTCTTTTCCTTTTAAGTCAAACCCGCAGTTCAAGCAGATCGGAGGAAATAAAATGTCTAATAAAATATTTTTTGTTTTTGTGAGTATATTCATTTTTTGATATAGTTATAAGTATAAATCATTAAATTTATGGCTTTTAATTTTTTAGAAAGATTGTTGGGCGCCGGCGCATATTTGGGTGTTGACATCGGCACTACTTCGATAAAGGTTGTGGAACTTGTAAAAACAAAGGGCTTGCCCTTTCTCAGAACTTATGGGTTTCTGGAAAGTTATGGTCATTTGGAGCGGCCGAATAACGCTATTCAGACAAGCTCCCTGAAAATGCTTGAAAACGAAACAGTGGATCTCTTAAAAATGACTGTGAAGCATTCTGGTAGTAAAGCAAAAACTGCAATTGCTTCATTGCCGTCATTTTCTGCCTTTACTACGCTTTTGGAAATGCCATTAATGCCGGATAGCGACACTGAAAAAATTATGAGTTTTCAGGCAAAGCAATATATTCCACTCCCCATAAGCTCTGTTACCGTCGATTGGTTAAGGGTTGGTGAGAAAAAAGATGAAAATGGAGATAAAAAGCAGCAGATATTATTAATATCTGTTCCGAATGAAATTATTTCTAGATACAAAAATATTTTTAAGGCAGCCGGTCTGGATCTTATGGCGTTGGAAATAGAAGGTCTTAGTACAGCGCGCATCCTAACCAGCGGTATTGCCGAAGACACGTTAATAATCGACATTGGTTCTCGTTCAACCAGTATTTACGTGGCTCAAGATGGCAATTTAAAATTTTCCGGTCAGACTGATTTTGCCGGCGGCTCCTTGACCCAAACCATCGCTTCTGGTCTGAATATAAGAATTCGTCGAGCGGAGGATCTAAAGAAATTGAGGGGCCTTACAGGAACCGGAGGAGAGTATGAGTTATCCACATTAATGATGCCCATATTAGATGTTATAATTAATGAAGCAATAAGAGTTAAGAATAATTTTGAAAAGAATTATAACGAAAAGGTTACAAATGTTATTTTAAGCGGCGGGGGCGCTAATTTGCCCGGCATAGAGAAATATGTTGAGGGTCAGATGGCTCTTCCGGTAACTAAAGCCGCGCCTTTTTCCAAAATTACTTATCCTTCTGATATGGAGCCTATAGTTAGAGATCTGAATCCGAATTTCGTAGTAGCTTTGGGCTTAGGAGTTAAACAAATATAAAAAAGTCTAAGATTTGGTAAAATAAACATATATGCCGCAATACAGTCAAAATGTTTCGGAACAGGTGATGAAGTCCGATAAGCTCGGCAGCGGTTTACCGTGGGGTCTTTTGATATTTTCTTCTTTTGTTTTTGTCTTGTCTGTTTTGGCTTATTTTGGGCTGCATGTCGGTTATGCAAATTATTTAAATTCGCAAATATCTTTAAAGGAGCAAGCTATCAGTCAATTGACTAGT
>JAJYZL010000044.1 GCA_021799965.1 bacterium
TATAGCAGCCGGAGGATCAAATCAGGTGACTCAATCTGTAGCCATACCAAATAATTTAAGTCCGGGAACTTATTACGTTTGGGTAATATTGGATGTAAACAATATAGCAAATCAGAGTAATTTATCTAATGATAAAGCATATGAAAGTTTTACTGTTATTAATTCTAATAATACACAGAATTCATTGGATAATCTTTGGGTAACTAATAGTGGTGTTGAATCAGTTGTTGTTAACGATGCCACAAATACAATTTACATCGGCGGTAATTTTACCCTTGTTGGTCCACCGACTGGAGGGGGAGGAGTAATCGACGCTGCAAGCGGTACTGTTGATACGGGTTTCCCAAATGTAAATGGAATCATTTATGCTGTCGCACCTGACGGATCGGGCGGATGGTATATTGGGGGTATTTTTACTTATGTCGGAGGCATTGCAAGGAATAACATCGCTCACATCAAGTCTGATAAGACCCTTGACGCAAGCTGGAATCCTGATGCAGACGGATTTGTTTACGCAATTGCCGTTTCTGGTTCAACGGTATATGTCGGTGGGAATTTTACAAACATCGGCGGACATACAAGATATTCAATCGCGGCTCTTGACGCATCGACGGGCTTACTTACAGCTTGGGATCCTAATGGAAACGGCGGAATAGTTAATGCGGGGGTCGTTAATGCGCTTTCTGTTTCAGATTCGACGGTATATGTTGGCGGAAATTTCACAAGAATCGGCGGACAGCCAAGAAACAACATTGCGGCGCTTGATGCATCTACTGGCAACCCTAAGCCGTGGAATCCGGATGCAAACTTCGGTGTTACTGCACTTGTCGTTTCTGGTTCAAGGTTATATGTCGGTGGACTTTTTACAAGCATCGGCGGACAGATAAGAAATAACATCGCGGCGCTCGATACAACGACAGGGACTGCCACAAGCTGGAATCCGAATGCGAGCAGTTCTGTTTACGCTATTGCTATTTCGGGTTCAACAATATACGCCGGTGGTCATTTCACAAACATTGGCGGGCAAACAAGATACTATATCGCAGCTCTTGATACATCAACGGGGCTTGCTACACAATGGAATCCTAACACAAAGGAAGTTATAGGGTTGAACGATGTTCAATCTATTGCAGTCTCGGGTTCGGTAGTCTATGCCGGTGGTTTATTCAGCAATATTGGTGGGCAAAACAGAAATTTCTTGGCTGGGCTAGATACATCAACAGGTTCAGCTACAAGTTGGAATCCCAACGCAAATTACAATGTTGACGTCCTTGCTGTTTCGGGTTCAGCTATATATGCTGGCGGTGAGTTCACAAGTATCGGAGATTCCGCCAGAAGCTACATTGCAGCACTAGACGCAACAACAGGGGCTGCCACAAGTTGGAATCCGGGTGCAAACGGAAGTATAACGGCACTAGCAGTTTCAGGCTCTACGATTTACGCTGGCGGTGAGTTCACTAATATCGGTGGTCAGTCGAGGAATGGCATAGCGGCACTTAATGCTTCTAATGGTTTTGCCACAAGCTGGAATCCAAACGCTAACAGCACAGTTACTACTCTTGCCGTTTCGGATTCTACGGTTTATGCTGGTGGATCATTCACAAACATCGGTGGACAGACGAGAAATTATATCGCGGCAATCGATGCAACTACAGGCAACCCTACGCTGTGGAATCCGGATGCAAACAACGGTGTTACTGCACTTGTCGTTTCAGGCTCGACGGTATATACTTGCGGAGTGTTCACAAGCATCGGCGGACAGACAAGAAATTACATCGCGGCACTTGATGCCTCTAGTGGTCTTGCAACAAGTTGGAACCCGGATGTAAACAGCGATGTTACTGCACTTGCTGTTTCCGGTTCCGGTTCGACTGTTTATGCTGGCGGATCGTTCACAAGCATCGGAGATTCAGCACGAAACTACATTGCTGCACTTGACGCAACAAGCGGGGCTGCTACAAGCTGGAATCCTAATGCAAAGGGCGGGTTGGTTAATGCGCTTGCTGTTTCAGGCTCGGTGGTGTATGCGGGAGGAGCCTTTGCCGGCATCAACAGCATCGGCGGACAGATGAGAAATGGAATTGCTGCGCTTGATGCAACAACAGGCGCTGCGACAAGCTGGAATCCAAATCCGGATAACTCAGTTAATTCAATTGCGCTCTCTTTTTCCAATGCCACAGTCTATTTTGGCGGCAGTTTTACAAGAGTTTCAAATTACATGTCTTCAAATTTGGCAAGAATGACTGACCTTTTTACATCGGTGGTCAAATCTAAATTTATTTTCCCCAAGGAATATTCTTTGAGCCAGAATTATCCAAATCCCTTTAATCCGTCTACAATTATCAATTATCAATTACCAATTAGCAGTAAAGTTATTTTGAGAGTTTATGATTTGCTCGGCAGAAAAGTCGCGACACTTGTTAATAAAGAACAGAATGCCGGTAATTACAATGTGAAATTTAATGCAGGCAATCTTGCAAGCGGCGTTTATTTCTATAGGCTTTCTGTGGGAGGATTTAGCCAGGTTAAAAAGTTAGTCTTGTTAAAATAGTATTTATCAGCGGAGCATAATCTTAAAAACATGGTTATAATGACTTATTCATCACGTATAATTTTTTAAGATCAGAGTTCCGGAATTAACATATAGAGAAGGATTTCATAAATCAAATTCTTACAAAAGACATGTAAGAATTTGATTTATCCAATTCCATGTTATCTTTTAATGAAACACCGGCTCAACATACTTTCTAATTTCGAATATTCTGTCTTGATCATAATTGTTATTCTTAAGGAAGTATTCAATCTCCAAAAAGAACCATTGTACGGATAATTTATTTTTTGCTGCAATTGAAGATAACCACTCCAATTCATATAGATGAAGTGCGTGGTCTATAAAGGCAAACCGGATGGCATCTCTTATGAAAGCTTCGGCAATTTCTAAGCTTGAAAATTCCGGCGGCTCCTCAATAATAAATTTACGTTCCTTTATTTCATCGATAGATTGGTCAACAAAATAGTGATTAAAACCTAAATCATCAGCCATTAGGCGGATCATTTTTTTATCTGTACTGTCAATATTCCTGTCTTTGCAAATCAGAACCAACATCCCTGTTAAATAATTATTTTTATCTGATAGGTTCCAAGTCATTACACACTCCACTATAAATTAATTTGAAAGTTGAATTAGGTTATTTAGAATTTTTATAGTAGAAAGTTCACACTCTTTGACTCCTAAGGAAATAGTTACTAAAGTTTAATTGAAGTTGTCACTTTTTATTAAAATAAGGTCACTCATATCTAAGGGCATCAATAGGATTTAACTTAGCTGCTTTTCGTGCAGGATAAAATCCAAAAAATACCCCTATTATTCCAGCAAAGCTGAATGCAAGTAAAACTATTTGTGGTTTTATATAAGCTGCCTGGCTTGTATAAGTGTTAAGTATATAAGTAATTCCGAATGATAAAAGAATGCCTATCAAACCTCCTGCTAAACTTAAAACCAATGCTTCGGTTAAAAATTGCACGAGTATGTCAGATGTCCTTGCCCCGATAGACAAACGTATCCCGATCTCTCTTGTCCTTTCGGTAACTGAGACGAGCATGATATTCATGATACCAATACCGCCGACAATTAAAGATACTCCCGCAACCGAACCTAAAAGGATTGTCAGTACAGCAGAAGTTGCGGTGGCTGCAGCAGTAATATCAGCTTGGTTACGAACTGTGAAGTCGTCGTCTTCACCGGGTTTAATATGATGAGCTTGGCGCATTACAGCAGTCAATTGCTTTTGTGCTTGATCAATTTGATCAGTTGAAAATGCGCTTGCTTGAATGTAACTGATATACCTTCCACCCACGAGCCTATCGAGGACAGTTGTTGAAGGGGCCAAAACAACATCATCGTTATCGCTTCCCATTGCGCTTTGTCCTTTGGGAGACAATACACCAATAACTATAAAAGGAACATTGCGAATTCTAATCTGTTGCCCAACCGGGTCTTGGTTTGGAAATAAATTGTTTACTACAGTTTGTCCGAGAACAGCTACCTTGGCTCTTGAGAGTACATCTCTATCGTTGAAAAATGAGCCGGATGATAATGGCCAGTCCCGTATATTTAAATAGTTTGTTGCAACACCAAGTATTTGTGTGCTCCAGTTGCCAGCGCCTCCGATTATTTGTGCGCTTGTTCTGACTACAGGGGAAACGTATTGAATAAGAGGCGCACCATCTTTTATTTTTTGAACGTCATCCATGGTAAACCTGTTTATACTGCCTGCTCCTCTATTTATTCCTCCCGAACTGCTTGAGCCTGGAAAAATAATTATCATGTTGGTACCGAGCGCGGCTATCTGTTGTTCAACTTGCTGCTGTGCGCCGTCACCTATTGCCACCATCACAACTACCGCAGCAACACCAATAATAATTCCAAGCGCAGTTAGAAGGCTTCTCATACGAGATTTTAAGATACTCTTAATTGCCGCCTTCAAGATTTTTTTAATTTTCATAATTAGTGCTTTCTGAATTTCTATATGTCAAGATATTTTTATGATAAATTTCATTGCGTTTCATTCAAAATTCATCCGCCGCGGCGGATTCATAATTCAAAATTGCGGCTTGCCGCGCTATGCATTACTTAGCTCTTCATCTCTTATCTTAACGAGCTCTTCTTTTGCATTTAATCGCGCCTCAATCTGGTAGTCGCGAACAATAGCTCCGTCTTTAAGCTCAACTATGCGTCGGGCAAAATTTGCAAAGTCTCTTTCATGTGTTACTAATACAACAGTAATTCCTTCATCATTTAATTCCTGAAATAATTCAAATACTTCGACTGAAGTTTTACTGTCAAGGTTCCCAGTTGGCTCATCCGCTAAAATTAATGCAGGTTCATTTACCAGGGCTCTTGCTATTGCAACTCTTTGCTGTTGACCGCCGGACATCTGATTAGGTTGATGTTGCATTCTCTCTTTTAACCCTACTCGTTCAAGAGATTGAATAGATTTTGCCGTAGGATCTTTTATTCTGCTGCTTCTATCATACATTAAAGGTAGCTCAACGTTTTCCAGAGCTGTAGTACGGTGAAGTAAGTTAAATCCCTGAAAGACAAACCCGATTTTTTGATTTCGTATCGTTGAGTATTCGTTCTTTGTCAGCTTGCTTGTGTTAATTCCATCAAGGAAGTATTCTCCGGAAGTGGGGCTGTCAAGGCAACCTAGAATGTTCATTAAAGTCGATTTGCCTGATCCGGAAGCTCCCATAATCGCAACAAACTCTCCTTCTTCAAT
>JAJYZL010000045.1:0-1539 GCA_021799965.1 bacterium
TTGTTTTTGCTAAAGATGGTGATGGTGTCCCAATGGTTAAAAGGTTTCTAAAAGATGTAAAGGAAGGGACTGTTCCATTAACAATTTGGCAACATAAAGCTGTTGGTGGAAATACCGAAGCAAAGCGAGAGGTAACAAATTTTAATCGTGATAATATTTTCGCAACTCCTAAGCCTGAAAGACTTATACAAAGAATTATTCATTTGGCTTCAAACGAAGGCGATTGGGTTCTTGATTCTTTCCTTGGTTCCGGTACAACTGCCGCAGTTGCACACAAAATGAACCGCAAATGGATAGGAATAGAACTTGGCGAACATTGTCATACTCACTGTATTCCCCGTCTTCAAAAAGTTTGTGATGGAACTGATCAAGGCGGAATCTCTCCAACAGTCCCCTCCCGGGAGGGGCAAGGGGTGGGTTGGAAAGGCGGCGGCGGTTTCAAATATTATTATCTCGCTCCAAGTTTATTACAGCAAGATAAATATGGCAATTGGGTAATCAATCCGGAGTATAACGGCAACATGCTCGCTTCTGCAATGGCTAAGCACGAAGGTTTCCGTTACCAGCCCGATGAACAAATTTATTGGAAACAAGGTCAATCCACAGAAAAAGATTTTATCTATACAACCACACAATTCATCACGGTAGAAACTCTCGATAGAATTCACGAAGAAATGCAGAACGGAGAAAGCTTACTTATTTGCTGTAAATCATTTTCCAAAGCTTGCGAAGACCGCTACTCTAATATTACCGTAAAAAAAATCCCTAAAATGCTTCTCGGCAGATGCGAGTTCGGCAAAGAAGATTACAGCCTTAATATTATTAATATGCCCATTGATCCTAATGAGCCGGATTTTATTCCACAAGGTTACAATTCAAATCCTTCAGTAAAGAAAAAGAAAAATGGTAAAACAGAACCAAATCTTTTTAATTCTGATGACGGCGGTGAAGAATGAAACAGCAAAAAATTATCCCGAAGAGTTTATACAACGATATAAAAATCATTTTAGAAGATGCGCGCCAAAGGTCTTACCGCGCAGTTAATTTTCTTATGGTGGAAGCTTATTGGAACATCGGCAGATTGATTGTGGAAGAAGAACAAAAAGGAAAAAGAAGAGCTGACTATGGCAGCTTTTTAATAGAAGGTTTATCTAAGAAATTGACAAAAGATTTTGGTAAAGGATTTTCAGAAAACAATCTTTGGTATATGAGGCAGTTTTTTATCTCTTTTCCAATTCTCCACGCAGTGCGTGGAGAATTAAAAAATCTTGGCACCACAAAACTCCACGCGATGAGTGGAGAATTCACTTCTGCAATTAGTCACGCATTGAGTGACAAATTCGGCAAAGGTAAAAAAGTGAACGCAGCGCGTTCAGAATTAACAATTCGAGACGCAGTGAGTCACAAATCTATTGATCTTAAAAAATATTTGCGTTTGGAACTAAGTTGGACTCACTACCGCCTCTTGCTAAAGCTCGAAAAAGAAGAAGCCCGCCTCTTCTATATGAATGAGGCTGCTAATTCAAATTGGAGTACTCG
>JAJYZL010000045.1:1549-5179 GCA_021799965.1 bacterium
AAGGCAAATCAATTCTCTTCTATTTGAACGTCTTGCCTTAAGCAAAGATAAAAAAGCCGTCATAAGAATGGCGAAGAAAGGTCAAGCTATCGGCTCTCCGGAAGATTTAGTTAAAGATCCTTATGTGCTTGAATTTCTTGGCTTGGAAAAAATGGAAAGGTATTATGAAGAAGATTTGGAAAAAGCATTAATAGATCACCTTCAAAAATTTATTCTGGAACTGGGGAAAGGCTTTTCATTTGTCGCCCGCCAAAAGCGAATTACTCTTGATGGCGACCATTATCATATTGACCTTGTATTTTACAACCGCCTTACAAAAAGCCACATCCTATTTGATCTGAAAGTCGGCAAGCTTACTCACCAGGATATTGGGCAAATGCAAATGTATGTTAATTATTATAACCGGACTCAAAAGCTTAAAGATGAAAACGACACTATCGGAATTATTCTTTGTGCTGAAAAAAATAATGCTGTAATAAAATATACCCTTCCCGAAAACCAAAAACAGATTTTTATCTCAAAGTATATCCCTTACTTGCCAACCGAAGAACAACTGAAAAATGAAATTTTACACGAAAAGGAACTATTCGATATGGAACGCAAACTGATAAGGGGAAAGAATGAATAGAAATGTAAATCTAATTCGTAACAGATTAAGTCTTCGCCCTCCTCAAGAAGAAAGTTTAACTATTCTTTCAAGCTTAGTTGATAAACTATCACTTAGAAAAAATTCATTTCCCAACGAGGAAGAAAAACAACAGTATCTTTCCACTGAATTAGAAAAAGTAAAAAGTACTTATCCGAAATGCACAGATTTCGAAAGGACATTCCCCTCAGTTTGCTTTTCACTTGCAACCGGCGTTGGTAAAACAAGGCTAATGGGTGCTTTCATCGCTTACCTATATCTCGAAAAAGGAATTAAAAACTTTTTCGTATTAGCGCCAAACCTTACCGTTTACAATAAGCTGATTGCGGATTTTTCAGAAACAACCAGCCCTAAATATGTATTTCAAGGTATAGGCGAGTTTGTAACAAACCAGCCGCGCATTATAACCGGGGATAACTATGATCAAATATCCCAAACAAAATTATTTGAATCCGACATTCACATAAATGTTTTCAACATCTCAAAGATAAATGCAGAAACCCGCGGCGGAAATATTCCCCGCATAAAACGATTATCGGAATATCTTGGCGAATCATATTTCAACTATCTGTCCAATCTCGATGACCTTGTTTTGCTTATGGATGAATCTCATCATTACCGCGCAGACCGCGGAATGGAAGTACTAAACGAACTGAGTCCTATTATTGGACTTGAGGTAACCGCAACACCGCAAGTTGAAAGAGCCGGTCATGCAATCAAATTCAAAAATGTAGTTTATGAATATTCTCTTGCCAAAGCCATTCAAGATGGTTTCGTAAAAGAACCGGCAGTTGCAACAAGAAAAGATTTCAATCCTGGGCAATATGCATTAGATGAATTGGATCGTATAAAGCTGGAAGACGGCATCCGTATTCATGAAGCAACAAAAGTAGAATTGTACAAGTATTCATTGGATGCTAAAGTTAGGCTTGTAAAACCTTTCGTACTCGTAGTTGCGAAAGATACCGAACATGCAAGCCGGTTAAAAGCTTTAATTATTTCTCAATCTTTCTTTAATGGTAACTATGTTGATAAAGTAATGGAAATCCATTCTAATCAATCCGGGGAAGAAAAAGACGAGAACGTCGCTAAGCTTCTTTCGCTCGAAAGCTATGACAACAAAATTGAAATCGTAATTCATGTTAACATGCTTAAAGAAGGCTGGGACGTAACAAATCTTTATACAATCATTCCTTTAAGAACAGCAGCTTCAATGACTCTCCGGGAACAGACAATCGGAAGAGGTCTAAGATTACCTTATGGCAATAGAACCGGCGTTGATAAAGTTGATAAGCTTACAATCGTTGCACACGACAAATTTCAAGAAATAATCGATGAAGCTAACAAACCGGATTCAATTATCAAACAGCAGAATATAATTGTAATAGATGAACAAGAATTAAGTCAACCGAAAGAAGTTATTGTTTCAGTCTCCACAACTCAGCAGAAATATGATGAACAGAAAAAGCAGCTCGAAACAATTACGGAGCCTGAACAAAAACAGAAAGCTGCAAATACGCTGGAGGTTACTCGCTTTATTAACGAAGTACTTCCAGAACTCAACAAAGAAAAAAATGTTAAGAATGTAAGTGATCTAAAAAGAGAAGACATACAAAAGATTGCTTTGAACATGGTAAAAGAAAAAATCTATTCCGATCCGCAGCAGAATATGTTTGCAGCCGATCTTATCAAAGAAGCGGAACAGCGTTATGAAACTGTAGTTCAAGAATTCACGGATAATATAATTGAGATTCCAAGAATCACTATTCAGCCAAGCAGCGAAACTAAATCCGGTTTCAAAGACTTTAACCTTGACACAATCGCTTTAAACTACCAGCCTGTATCTGAAGAAATATTGATCAAAAAATTGCGTGAACAAGAAAATGATACCGAAACCCTAAAAGGCGGTGGTAAAATAATCCTCGATACGCCGGCAAACCTTATTGTAAACGAACTGATAAATTATTCCGAGATAGATTACGATACCCAAACAGATCTTCTATTCAAGCTTGCAGCCCAGGCAATAGAAAAATTCAAAACCTATCTTAATGAAGATGGACTAATAAATGTTGTCCAGTACAACAAACGAGAAATAGCAAGTTTCATCTTCAAACAACTGATGGAACATTTTTACCTGGAAGCTCCGGAATTTGAAAAACCGGTTATAGATGTAAAAGCATTCACAAAAATTGAAGACCTCAACTACACCAAATTCACACAAGATTCAATCCGTGATTTCAAAGAAACAATTACACCTACATCCGCAATTCCTACAAAAATATTCACCGGATTCAAGAAAGCATTTCACACACTCTATAAATTCGATTCCAAAGCAGAAAAAGATTTCTCGATAATACTCGAGCAAGATTCAGAAGTTAAAAAGTGGTTACGCCCGGCGCCGAATCAATTCAAAATATATTGGCGCCATAACTCAAAACAATACCGCCCTGATTTCGTAGCCGAAACAGACGAAACCATTTACCTTATAGAAATAAAAAAAGAAAGCGACATAGACGATACCGAAGTTCAAGAAAAAGCCACAGCAGCTAAAGAATATTGCAAATACGCCTCAGAATACAACTCCCAGCACGGCAACAAACCCTGGAAGTATATTCTCATCCCGCACAACGTAGTTATGCTAAATATGAGTTTTGGTTCTCTCGTTAATGGTTATATGCAACAATAAAAACTAAAATTGATATGTATGAATTAACAGTAATACTTTCACTTCTCACTTTACTTGTAGGTTGGCTTCTTGGGGAAGCTAGCCAGCGAAGGCGAGAATTATCTACAGATAAGCGCGCAATATCACGTTGCATTGCTGACTTGCTTGAAAAAAGATCCCGCCAATCAAAGCAGAATTAGAAAACCAATTTAGGAATCTGCTAGTGTTGCGTCATGTTTGTAATGTCGTATAATATTTGATATATTGACTTCGTCAAATAAAAACATTGATGGAGTTGAAATGAAAAAGTATAAGGTTA
>JAJYZL010000046.1 GCA_021799965.1 bacterium
TAGTTTCATAGCACTCCTTCTGTGTTTTTACAGAAGGAATATAATCATTTATTCTATATTTCCAAAATTTGTAATTTTTTTGTCGCACACCCCGTGAAATCTGTTTTTTATTTCATGGGATCATGCGATCAGCTCTTTTTCTCATTCAACATTCTTCATTCATAATTCAGCATTAAAAAAATGGCACACGAAGACAAAATAAAACTCGCAATCGAACTAATAAAATTTTTCCTGTACATAGTTACGCTTATCATCTCAATTGCCTTCGCATTTAACTCAATGGACAAAAGAATTTCAATCATTGAATCCGAAATGAAATACAAAGTTAACACAACACTTCTTTTAGAAAAGTTAGACCAGGTAAAAGACGACATCAATAAAAAAATCGAATCTGAAATCTCCAAGGTTAAAAAGTAATTCCTCATTTCGTCATTCTGATGCAAAGCTTGTTCTTACGAAAGTAAGGATCAGAATCTCTTTTCCTATTCCATTTTTAATTTTTAATTGCTCTCCAGCCCACAACCAACAGACTACAACAAACATCCAAATTTCCGTTGCTCCTGCTGCATCGCTTCACCGGGTCGAATCGCCCCGCATTGCTCTTTGCACTTATGCCCTCACCCAGCCGCGAAGCCCTGGGCTCGTTCCTAAGCCGTCGCAACTTTCATTTCAAAATATTTCTTCATTGAATTATATTTACCTGCCGTCCATTATCGTATTCAGCATTTTAATTTTTTATATTTACAATAAGAATAATTTTATACGCTCAATGCCTGAACATCAAAACATAGAATACAAACAAAGCTGGCATGAAGACCATCTTAAAACAATTTGCAGCTTTGCAAATTCTCAAGGCGGTACTCTTATTATTGGGAAAGATGATAAAGGGAAAATAGTAGGCATAGCTGATTATAAAAAAATGATGGATGATCTTCCTAATAAAATTAAAAATCATCTTGGTATAACTGCTTCTGTAAATCTTAAAACAAACAAGGGAAATCATTTTATTGAAATAACTGTTCCTTCTTATTCAGTAGCAATTTCATTACGCGGTCGTTACTACATAAGAACCGGCAGTACAACCTCAGAATTAACCGGCGCTGCGCTTAACGATTTCTTATTAAAGAAATCCGGTAAAACATGGGATGATGTTATTGAAGAAAGAGCTACCATAAAAGATATCGATGAATCAGCAATTTCCGAATTCTTAAAATCAGCAGAAAAAAGCGGTAGGCTTCCCAGTTCAAACGGCTTAAGTACAAAAGAACTTTTGGAAAAACTCAGACTTACTTCTGGTTCACAACTTAAACGCGCTGCAATCATTCTATTTGGAAAAGACCCGGGTAAATTCTATCCCGGAATCTCTGTCAAGATAGGTCTCTTTGGTAAAAGTGATGATGACTTAAGATTCCAGGAAGTTGAAGAAGGTAATTTATTTTATCTTCTCCGCGAAGTACTGTTTCAAATAAACAGAAAATTCCTAACCAAACCAGTTGAGTTTGAAGGTCTCTTGCGAATTGAAAAAGGAGAATATCCTGCCGCAGCTCTCCGTGAGATGCTGTTAAACGCTCTTGTACACAAAAGCTACTTTGGCACTCCAATTCAAATTAGAATTTATGACAATAAATTTCACATCTGGAATGAAGGAACATTACCCGAAGGATTAACTAACGAAATTCTAAAGAAGCAGCATCCTTCGCATCCGCGTAATCCAATTATTGCTGATGTTTGTTTCAAAGGCGGCTACATCGATGCATGGGGTAGAGGTACGTTAAAAATAATAGATGCTTGCAAGCAAGCTCAACTTCCAGAACCTGATATAAGAGAAATGCACGGCGGATTCTCCGTAATACTTTACAAAGATATTTTCACCGAAGAACAATTACTTAAAATGGATCTCAACGATCGCCAAATAAAAGCTGTACTCTTTGTAAAAGAAAACGGAAAAATCACAAACAAAGCATATCAAGAATTGGTGAACACATCTGAAAGAACTGCAACAAGAGATTTAACACAATTGGTTTCCCTTGAACTGTTCAAACAAATTGGTACGACTGGTAAAGGCACTAACTATATCTTAAGGCGCCATAATGACGTCAAAGACGCCACAAAGCAGTCATAATGCCGTCATACTTTCCTTTCGTGGTAATACTTAACAGAAAATTTATTGCATAGCTTGTAAAACAATTGTATCAATCATAAACATAATATTTTAAACTCCCTTTCGTTCGGGCATATTTTTCGCTGCTGCACTCCGCAAGCTAAAAAGAAAGTTATAAAAATAATTTACTTCTTTTTTTCTTGCTTCGTTCCGCTGACAAAAAATCCGCCCTCACTCCACTAACACAAAACCTATAAATTCAAATCTCACATTTGCAAACATACTTGACATGAGATGAACTCACCTCACCCTGACATTGTCAGCCAGATTTACATAAGGCACATTATAGTACAGGCAAGTCATCTTAACATTACCTTCTCTTTCTATCGACCGTCCTATAATGTGGTCTTATGTAAACTCGGCACGAAACCTTCTCAGCTCATCATCGGTCGCTACATGCGGGGTGAAGACAATTTTTGCCCGCATTCCGCTCCCTTACATTTGTAAGAACGGCGGCGGGTCGAGGACTCCGCTCAGCTCCACAAGAGTATTTGCTTTAAATTTTAATTCTCAGTTGAATGCAAATACACTTGTTCCGCTTCGCCTGCCGCCGCCGTAATCCCAGAATCCCAAAACACAAAATCTCAAAATCAATTCCTAACTTTCCATCATCATCATTATCCGAAATCAAATCTTAAAACAAAAATTCACTTAATCATAAAATACATTTCTCAAACAACCGCAAACAAAACACTATCATTGCTTGTTGCACAATTCAAAACCACAAAATATCTTTCCCTCAAAAAAGAATCGTCATGAAAAAATCAAAGACCATCCTTCTAATCGCTCTACTTCTCTTACTCTTTAATGTTGGCAATTGCCAAACATTACCCATGCACCTCCCTTATGGCTATTCAATCAAAGCAAAAGTAGCAAGAGTAATTGACGGCGATACCTTTGTTCTTTCTGATTCCCAGCATGTAAGAATGCTTGGCATTAACACACCTGAAATTGAAAGACTTGGCAAACCTGCAGAACCATTCGCCGATTCAGCAACTCATTTCGTCAAATCCTTAATCGAAGGTAAACAAGTCAAACTAACGTTTGACGAAAACACTTATGATATCTTCGGGAGGTTGCTTGCTTATGTTTGGCTTACTGATGTAACCGGAAAAGATTCACTCTGGATTCAAGCGGAACTTCTCAAAGCCGGACTTTGTCGCATTAGTCATTATCCCAAAGGTAAAAGGTATTACGATCTATTCTACAACCTTCGCCGTTCCGCAAGAAGAAACCATTTAGGTATTTGGTCTAATGAATAAATTCAATTCAAATACTGTCTGTCATTCCGAACCCGATTTATCGGGTGAGGAATCTCCAGATTCTTTTGCCACCTCATTATTAACCAACCCACTCTTCTTAAAAATTAAAGCCTACGGCTTGATTGATGAAATCGCTTTACGCAATCTCATCATCAAAAACGAATACCGAAATTTGCGAAGCAAACTTCATCTTGGCGATGCAGTTTACGAACTCTCACAAAAATACTTTCTCTCAGAATTCGCGATTAATAATATTCTCTTTCGCAAGCGAACCAAAAAACCAATCTCTTTCCCTGCAATAAAATTTTAATTTTTTCTTCCATTTCATTCTTAATTCAGCATTCATTATTCATAATTCAATTCCACCTCTACTCCACCTCTCACAAGCCTATACTCCGCATCTGCCCCGCCTCAAATCCGTTCACTGTACTTTTGAAATTGGTCATTGAATTTATCGAAATGCGCTTTCCAAATACTACAGTGAATTACCTTAATCCAAAATATATAATTGCAGCCGTAAATCGTTTTACTCATTACTAAAGTATTTCGATTTACTTAACTAACTATTCATTCACAATTTCTTAAGGTGCTACAATGGCTATCTTAAATGGAAACGTAATCGGAAACATGCGCGGTAGATTAGGAAATCTATCCGCAAGAACCGTTGACGGAAAGACAATCATGTCTGCTCGTCCATCCAGCTTCAACGTCAACTACGATCCCGCAGTTGTAGAGAATAGACAAAAGTTTGCTGTTACAGCAAACCTTTCCAAAAATATCTTGTCACTCTCTACACTTGAAGCAATCTGGAAGACTGTTAAAGGATCTGGTATCTCAGTGTTCAACACCATCTTCAAAAGCAACTACCCTTATTCTGCTTCTGACAAACCAACCGTGAATAACATTGTTACTCCCGGTGGATTCAGTCTCCCCGTTGATGTTGCTGCAGTAGCTGCAGATAAGGTAACAGCTTCAATCCTTGCCCTGGACACTGAAACAGTATTCACTCCGGAAGAAGTTAATTTGTCTGCAAACGCTATCGTTTGCTTTCATACACCAACTAACCCGGATGATGCACCTTACCAGATCATTGCTCTAAGCAAAGAAGTTGCTGCTTTTAACTTCAACCAACCTTACGATCTTCAACTTGACTTCGATGCCAAACAGAAGATTATAGCAGCTAAATACACAAAGAATATTTTGCTTCTCAGTGTTGCTTCCAAAACCGCTGATGGTAAAGTAGTTCAGTACTCATCTACTTCACCAAAAGCCAGTGCTTAGTTGTTGCCTTATTTCCTCCTTCCAAAAAGCTTCCTCTTTCGTGGAAGCTTTTTTATTGTCTAGTCCCATTATCTTAAAACATATCATAACTTCGCTCAGTTCAAATCCATTAAATCCAACGTATATTCAGTCAGTTCTTAATATTGGGTATTCTATCTATCCTGCGCCCTACTTCCTTCGCTTCATTTTCTTGACGGCTGCCGCCGTCAACCATTCCGCTCAGTCAGCAAGGCTATCATCTAATCGTAGTATTCGCGTACCATGAATGTAGCTATGTCTCTGACGTTCCATAACTACTGGCTATAGATAATCCGAAAATCTTATGTGCGGCATGGTTTTTAACTGTCACATTTATTGAACAATAAATCCGCCAGAGATC
>JAJYZL010000047.1 GCA_021799965.1 bacterium
AACCGGTCTAATTGACGAAGTTAACCAAACGAACCTAAATATTGCTGACCTTACAATCGGTCTCAACAAGGGCGGCGATAATACGACTGCGATCGGAGGCGGGATAATCGTTAAGGGTACCTCGGACAGCAATCTTGCGACTATCCTTTATGACGGCGCTCAGTGGAGCATGAACTTCGGACTGAATATTCCTTCTGCAGCAGATTTTAAGATTAATAATGTCTCTGTTCTCAATTCAACAACACTCGGGAATAATGTAGTTAACAGTTCGTTAACAAAAGTAGGAACACTCACGACTGGTGCTTGGCATGCTGCAAAAATAGATGCAACATATTTAAACTATAATACAACTCATTTCAATAACTCTTCGGGTTTACTAGCTGCAAGCAATATTACTGCATCAAGTACAAACGGAATGTCTATTACTACCCCATTTACACTGGGATCCGCAATAGTGATTAACACTCCGCAGGACATCAGATCGACGGCATCTCCCACTTTTGCAAATGAGACTTTAACGGGCGTTTTAACTACGCAAGGAGCCGGCGTAAATAATTTTGCAGGCACTCTAACTGTGCAAGGAGCAGGTGCGAATACTTTTACGGGTACTTTAATATCACAAGGTACCGGGGCGAATACTTTTGCCGGTAGTATTGGAACGCCGGTGTTTGCCTCTGAATCAACCGGTTGGCAGATTACAAGTGCAGGAGCAGCAGATTTCAGATATTTATACACAGATCAGTTACATGTAAAAGCTTTCATCGCAGATTTAGAGCAGGCTTTAGCCGGCAGCCAAATCATCAGCAAATCCGTTGCCAAAATAGCGGCAGATTGTTATGTGACTTACAGTGGATCATTAACCGTCGAGTCATTCGCCGGTTATCCAAATATTGATGTTTTCCAGGCTACCGATCTTATAAGGCTAAGACAATTTTCGAGAGCCAACGGCGGGTTGACAATTACGGATAGTTGGATAACCGTTACGGGTACGCCAAGCTACAATGCTGATGGAACGAGGCAAACGTGGAGCTTTAATTTTGCATCAGGTAACAATAATGTGACCATAAAAGCCGGTTCTCTCGCCCTTGATTATGGCACCTCAGCAAATAATTGGGGAATAATTGAGCAGACAACACTTGATGGATACTGGGGTTCATATAGTCCATACTGGCAAATAGTAACAGGTAATCCGGCGGGTGTGCGAACCGTCCAGGCAAGGTTGGGCAATCTTACCGGAATTACGGACTCTTCTTTCGGCGGTGCTTTATCTGGATTCGGCTTATATGCTCAGAATGTCTACTTAAAAGGCAAGATAATAATCACAAACCCCGGCGATATAAATACGAGCAATTTAACGAATGGAGCAGGCTGGACAAACGGGGCAACTTGGGGAGGCAATATCGGAGGTATTCCAAGCGGCCTATTCAACTTTTCGGCGCCTGCCACCGGCAGCGGTTTATTTTTAGATGGTACTCATTTAGGTTTTTATAATGCGGCTTATGTATCCACAAATCCGTGGCGGACTTATATGGATAATTCCGGGGGATTATATCTTTCCGGGACTGGCGCAAATTCGCTGAGTTGGAATGGAGCTAACCTTATAGTAAATGGCAGCGGTACATTCAGCGGCACAATCACTGCAACAGCTGGAGCAATAGGACTGTGGAATATATATTCAAATTATATAAGAAGCGGTCAGGTTACACTTAACGCAGACAAGGGGACTATTTACGTCCAAAAAACAGATGGTGGCTACGTCTCCGTCGGCCAGACGCTTGCGAGCACTTATACCGGATACTACGGCATTGCGGCTACTGATGCTTCGAGTAGGTATTTGTTCAGATTAGACAATTCTGCAAACCAAATCGCAAGCTGGAATATCGACTATGAATCAATTTTCTCAGGTACTAAAGGCTCAAACGGCGCATATACAACATCCGGAATTACTCTAGGATCTGCCGGATTTCTTTCTGCTCCACAATTCCATCTGGACACGGATGGTTCGGCACATTTTAAGGGAACTTTGGAAGCCGCTACTGGAACATTTAGCGGAGCGCTTTCGGCTGCTACCGGAACATTTAGCGGAGCGCTTTCGGCTGCTACCGGAACATTTAGTGGAGCAATAACTTCGGCAAGTTTTAGCACTTCCGCCGTATTGCATGGTTTAGGCAGTTATTCTTCCGGAATAGATATTTCTAACGTTGGTACCCCAACCATTGAACTATACGCAACTGGTTCTCCGTATAGTTATAAAACAGATATTTATGCAGGTACTTTAACTCTCGCGGAGACTTCCACCTCATCTAGCATTCAGCTACAGACTTATCCAGCAACTTTGGGAATCTATATAAATGGGAACAAGATAATAGGTACACGCCAGTCGGCAATTACTAACCCGACAGACGCAGGCTCAACAACAAGCGCAGTAATTGCGATATTAAATGCTATGAGAACACATGGTCTAATTACAACATAATAAAAAAGGATAAAGCAAAATGAAACTTAAATTAAAAGAGATAATCGCGGCTCAATCATCTTTACGAGAGCTTCTAAATCAGCCACTCCCCGTTAAACTCTCTTATACGCTTTCAAAAACCGTAAAGAAAATTGATTCTGAATTCCGCCAACTCGACGAGGCAACGACCGGGCTAAAGAAAAAATATGGACATGAGAAAACCAAAGGGTCGGAAGAATTTATGATCCCAGTGGAAGATAAAGAAGCCACTAAAAGCTATAAGAGTGAATTTGATGAACTCTTGGAAGTAGAAGTGGAAATTCCAAATTATGAGCCTATCTCTATATCTGAATTCGAGAATCTTGACATCAAAATTAGCCCTGTCCATCTGAGTAACTTGGTCGGGACAATTCTAAAAGAATAAGCGGTCATTTATCACACATTAAACACCCCTTAAATACTCAAAAACCCACGGTAAAAAAGTGTGTCAATTTTGTCAAACCGTGGGTTTTAAATTTCTCAAACTACTTGAACAAATTTCTCAAACTTGGCGGCTCGTTATATTTGAAGGGGAATAAAAAAGGCATCCATAAATTTAGATGCCTTAATTGGAGGAGATAAAATATTCTTCTAAACTTCAACTTCCTTATTGCTCACGTGGGTAAGCCAATGATGTTTATCGGGAATTTTTCCGTAGTGGATTGAAGTCAGTTCTTTAAATAATTTCAAATCTAATTCTCCTGCTTCACCGTGGTTCAATTCCATCTCGAACCCTTTATAGTTTAATAGACCTACTGAAGAAATTATTGCTGCCGTACCGGTTCCAAAAACACCTATTAGATTTCCGTTTTTAAATTCTGTAACAACTTCATCAATACTAATTAGTCTTTCTGTAATATTCATGCCCCAGTCTTTTAATATTTGAATTACAGAATCTCTTGTTACTCCGGGAAGTATACTCCCTGTCAATTTAGGTGTTGCTATTTCATTTTTAAAGACGATAAAAATATTCATTGTCCCAACTTCTTCAATATATTTTTGCTCAATACCATCGAGCCAAAGAACTTGGGTAAAACCTTTTTTCCTTGCTTCTTCACTTGCTAACAAACTTGCGGCATAATTAGCAGGAGTTTTGCAAGCTCCAAGTCCTTTCCTAACGGCACGCACATAGTCGTCTTGTGCTAAAATTTTCACTGGTTTGAATCCTTCGGGATAATAAGCTCCAACCGGTGAAAGAATAATTATAAGTTTATAATTTGAGGAAGGTTTAACTCCCAAAAAGGGATCGCTGCCAAATATTAAGGGTCGAATATAAAGCGATTCTCCATTGTTTGTCGGGATCCAATCTTTTTCAACAGAGACCAATTCAGTCATTGCGTGCAGTAAAAATCGGGGATCTACTTCCGGGATACATACTCTTTTTGCTGAATTATTTAAACGCTCAATATGTTTCTCCGGGCGAAAAATAACAACATCGCCAGTTTCAGTTTTAAATGCTTTAAGTCCTTCAAAAATACCTTGTCCATAATGCAGAAACATTGTTGCTGGGTGCAATGAAAGATTTTCAAGAGGTTTTATAGCTGGGTTATGCCAGCCATTTTCAGGAGTGTAGTCCATTTCAAAGACATAATTGGTAAAGGATTTACCGAAGCCAAGATTTACGGGAAAATTTACAGGATTAAATTTTTCCGATAATTCAAATTTTACTTTTTCCATTTTATATACCTTCTTTTAAAAAACTTCAATACATATTACAAAAAATTATTGAATATTTAAAATAAAAATGTTCGTTGGAGGGATACTTGACATGAGAAAGATTCTTTAAGGAAGAAGGACTTAATGAGCCTTAGTTATGAAAAAATAATACGTTCTTTTTATGTGCTATCCCTCCTGGATCAAATGGAATATTTTTACTGCTTAAAAATTAAGAATTAAAAATATTAGAAAAAGAACATCCACAAGAAATAATCCAGGATTAAAATTAATGCAGCAGATAAGACAAAAGATCTTATGGTGGAAAGACCGACACCTTCGGCTCCGCCTTCTGTTCTGAAGCCGGTATGGCAACCTAAAAGTGACGTTACTCCGCCGAATACAACAGTTTTAAAAAGTCCTGAAATTAAATCGGACATTACAAAAAATCTTTTTACTGAGAGAAAGAAAACCGCAAAGGAAACTCCTAAAAAATAATTGGAGACAATATAAGCGCCAAAAACTGCAATAGTATCAGCAAAAATGACAAGTAGCGGCATTGTTAAAATTGATGATATAAATCTCGGCATAGCAAGATATCGTACCGGGTTGATAGCCATTGTTTCCAAGGCATCTATTTGCTCAGTAACTTTCATAGTACCTAGTTCTGCCGCAATTGAAGCGCCAACGCGTCCGGCAATAACAATTCCGGTACCCATAGTGGAAGCACGACTATGGGAACTTGCAGCGACGGAACTAATACCACCGCTTGGAGTAAAGGAGCAACCGGAAAAAGAAATTCTTCCCTCTACTTTAACGGGACTGATGATTATGTAAACATAGG
>JAJYZL010000048.1 GCA_021799965.1 bacterium
ACAGGAGGCTTTTACAACAAAGCCTGGACTATATTCGTGGATGATCTAAAGCCGGAAGGAATGGAAACTTTCGAAAAAGGAAGGGAGGAAATGAAGCGCAGGCACTATCTAAGCTTCGTCGAAATAGTTTCCCATAAGAAAGCGACCAGTCTTCCGGAAGGAATATCTATGCTCAGAGATGCAATAAACGAAAGAGTCCTTTATAACTACAAAGACGATTAAGACGTCCAAGCCCCGCATTAATGCGGGGCTTTTTTTATTAGTTCGTGATAAAATAATATATATGGAATTTAAATGGAAAGCGCCGGAATTTAAATATTATTATAAAGAACGGTCATGGTATTGGCTGGCTGGAATATTTTTTGGAATATTATTTTTAATTGCTTTATATCAAAAGAGCATAGTTATAGCTATTTTTTGGATCATTGCCGGAACAACGGTAATGATGTGGGCAAAGCGACTTCCTAAAACGATAGAATTTAAAATTACTAATGATGGTGTTCATTTTGGCAAAATAAGATTTTTCCCTTATGAAGAATTAACTGGCTTTGCGGTAAAGAAAGATAATGAGGAGGCTGGCGAATTGATCTTGAAAACAACTTCTAAAATTAATCCGATAGTGAAGATAAATATGTTTATGCAAGATGAGACTGACATCAAAGATATTTTGAAAAATTTCATAGATGAAGTAGAATACGAGGAATCCTTTTTTGATGTCATCTCCGATAAAATAGGCTTCTAAGTCTTATTGCCCTCGTCGTTCAATGGATAGGACGCGAGATTGCGGATCTTGCAATAGAGGTTCGATTCCTCTCGAGGGCACAACACGGTATTAAAATCCATTCTTGACCCATAAAAATCAATATGATAGGTTTTTGAAAGGATATAAATTTAGCAAAAGGAGGCTGAATATATGCTCTTTAAAAAGATGATGGCTAAATGGAAAGAAGGAATCGAGGAAAACATCAGGCTCATGTTCATGTTCCCTGCGGAACGGCGCTATCACCTCTGGAAAAAAGCAGCCCTGGAAGCCAAAGAAAAGGGGTTAACGGCAACCTGCATAACATGCAGCGGACCGATATTCCCAGGTGAATTCGTCGCCGTGGGAACCCTGAATGGCAAGCAGGTAATGTCCCACGCCGGTTTCCATTACGCGCTGGATAACCCTGATCCCGTCATATGTGAAACGGGGGCTATCGGAGTCGGCCACTGGAACGGCAAAGAAGTCGAGGGAATCGGAGAATCGGCTGCCGCAAAAGCCATGAGAACTGGCAAACCAGTCGCCTACTAGCCACAACAACAATGGTCTTCTAAGAAGAGACCAATAAAACCCGCGAAAGCGCGGGTTTTTATTTTAATAAAATTTTACATACTTTAAGTGCGCTCTTGACCCTTATTAGAAACATAGACATCCTGCTAGCTCTCGCGATTTCTAACGGGGTTGAAAAAAATAGCAATAGAATATAAAATATTTATAGCTTAAAAGCTAAGCGGGTATCGTATAGCGGCTATTATGCGACCTTGCCAAGGTCGAGATACGGGTCCGACTCCCGTTACCCGCTCCAAACAAAAAACACCCCAATCTCTGGGGTGTTTTTTTTACGCACCAACTTTATATCTTTCTTATGCCTATCCAGATCTTTTTTCCGTCAATTTCTGATATTATTTCCGCGCCGAATTTATCAGATTTCTTGAGCTCGACTTCGCCGGCGCCAACATCTTTCTTTAGCATCTCTTTATTAGCTTCAATTACCTCTGCGAGCTCTTTATCGGTTTCGATCATTAAATAGATCCTATCTTTGGGCACAAAACCGCCCTCTTGCCTCAAATCCTGCACCATTCGCGCCAAATCCCTCATTAAGCCCTCGTTGCGCAATTCTGGGGTTATTACTGTATCTAGTTCAATTTCGCCCTTAAGCTGCAAATTTACCGAAACTTCTTTCACATTTACTTCGTCTTTGATTAAATCCAAAAATTCAACATCCTTAATCGTCAATTTTTTGGTATTTATTTCTAATTTTGAAAGAGGCTGCCTGACTTTTATTTTGTGCTCGGCACGCAAAGCCAATGCCAAGCTGGAAAGCCTTCTCAATTCCTCCATTTTTTCAATTATTTCATTATTAGTAAACTCTTCCTTGATAGCGGGCCAATCTTCTAAGTGAACAGAAAGTTTGAGATTTTTTCCCGTCTGCGCAGGCAGGTCGTCTAAAGATTTATAAAGCGCATCAGCAAAAAACGGCGCGAAAGGAGCAACTAGCTTGCTTAATTCCAAAAGGCAGTAATACAAAACCGCAGAAGCCATTTCTAGGTCTTCCCTGCTTTCTGATTTTTGGAATCTACGCCTGGATCTTCTGATATACCACCTAGATAGATCATCAACAAAACTCTCTATCCCCTTACAAGCGGCATTAATATCATATTTTTCCAAACTAGACGTGGCATCGCTTATAACCTTATTTAATCTCGCTAATATCCACCTGTCTATTAAATTAAGATCTGACAACTTACCGGGCAATTTTCCTCCTAAAACTCCATAAGTTTCCAAAAACACAAAAGAATTAAAAATAATGGCTATAAATCTGCGATAAGCCTTGCCTAAATCCAATTCATCAAATTTCTTGTATTCACCCGGTGAATTGATCGTATAAAAATACCAGCGAACGATATCCGATCCGTATTTATTTATCAGATCCCAAGGATTTACGGCATTACCCTTAGACTTAGACATCTTTAGGCCATTTTTATCTAGCACCAATCCCTGCGCTATGACATTTTTATAAGCCGGTCCAACACCTAAAGCCGTTGAAACGGCCAAAAGCGTATAGAACCATCCCCTGGTCTGGTCCATTCCCTCAGAAATGTAGTCTGCGGGGAATATTATTTTTTCACTTATCTTTTTCAGATCAAGCTCTTCTGATTTTTTCAGCTCGGAATCAAACGGATAATGGAACTGCGCAAACGGCATACAGCCAGAATCAAACCATACATCAGCCACTTCTTTCACGCGGGACATCTTGTTCTCGCATTTTTTGCATTTCAAATAAACATTATCTACATAAGGTTTATGAAGATCTAATTCTTTGGTAATAGTATTGTACGGATAATTGTTGAATTTAGTTTTTTTGATCTCCGCGATTTGAATATATGGAAGTTTCAATGTTTCTTCGTTAGAAAGGCCCTTGTTTGCGGCCTCTAATATCCAAAGCGGATCGCCGTGTCCGGAAATCAATATATTTTTATTGCTATACTTGGCATTTATTTCTATCATAAAGTCCATTACTCTTTTTTTGACATCGGTCAAAGTTTCCCCTTCAGCAGGAGCTTTTACAAATCTTTCCATCTCATTTTGGAAAAATTTATGAAAATCAGAAACTAAACGCCCATTATAAGCGCCAACTTGAAGCTCTCCTAATCTTTTATCAATGATAATTTTAGCGCCAAATTTTTTAGCGGCTATTTTAGCTGTTTCCCTTGCCCGAGTATATGGAGACGAAATGATCAAGTCGATCTTTTTCTTGCCAAGCTGTTTAGCTAATTTAGCAACGGACTCTTCCACCTGCTCCTTCCCCTTTTCGGTGAGATGCGAGGTGTTATTTTTTCCCTCTACGCCGGAGGCAATAGTTCCCGCTTGCACGTGATTTGCTTCTCCGTGCCTTAAAAGCCAAAAATTATTTTCACTAAGTCTTAGTTTATTAAAATCTTCCAGGCCACCAACTATTTCAACGTGGTCGCATTTTTCACACTGCCAGATAGGCAATGGAGTCCCCCAATATCTGTCGCGGGACAAAGCCCAATCTTCCGCGTTCCTGATCCACTCGCCAAACCTACCTTCTTTAACATGGTCCGGTACCCAATTAACCTGTTCGTTATTTTCAACGAGCTTATCACGAAGCTTGCTCATTTCTATGAACCAGGAAAATTTAGCAAAATACAAAAGCGGATTAGAACACCTCCAACAATGCGGATATTCGTGCTCGATGGCCCCGGAAGAATACAAAATATTTCTTTTTTCTAGGTCCAGCATAATGTCTTTGTCGGCTTGTTTTACAAATTTGCCGGCACCGGGAAAACCCTTAGCCATAATTCCTCTTTCATCAATGGTCATCGGGGCTTTTTTGGCCAGATCCTTCACTTCTTTCTTTATTAAATTAAAATCGTCGGCGCCAAACGTCGGAGCGATATGAACCAATCCCGTTCCCTCGGTAGTTTCCACAAAATCTGCCGCTTTTACGGAGAAAAACTTTTTCTCTTTTTTGGCGATAGCCACGTTATACAGAGGTTCGTACTTCAAGCCAACCAGTTTAAACCCAGACATCTTTTCTACCGCTTCTATTTCAATGCCTTCTTTTTCCGGAGGCGGATTGTATGCCCAGAAAAATTCTTTTCCTACTTTATATTTTGTATAAGTTAACGTTGGATTAACGGCAATCGCCACGTTAGATGGCAACGTCCAAGGCGTAGTTGTCCAAACCAGCAAAAATTCATTTTTCTTTCCCTTAAGTTTAAATTTAATAAAAACAGACGGATCTTTAACTTTTCTATAAACGCCGGGCTGGCCCATTTCGTGGCTGGAAAGCGGAGTCTGGCAGCGGGGGCACCAAGGCACAATCTTAAACGATTTTGTTAATAATTTTCTGTCAGAAATTTTTTTCAAAACCCACCACAAGCTTTCAATGTATGTATTGTGATAAGTTACGTACGGATCCTTCATATCCAGCCAAAACGCAACTCTGTCAGTAAGTTTTTCCCACTCGTCTTTGTATTTCCAAACAGATGCCTTGCACTTTTCATTGAACTCGGCAACGCCGAATTTTTCAATATCCTGCTTACCCTTGAATCCAAGCTCTTTTTCAATTTCAATTTCAACCGGCAAACCGTGAGTATCCAACCCCGCTTTTCGGGCAACATAATATCCACGCATTGTTTTATAGCGCGGCATCACATCTTTAAAAGACCGGCCC